>NZ_PFNG01000160.1:544-4274 GCF_002791875.1 Candidatus Aquicultor secundus
CGTGAGGGAATGGCGATCGCCTAAAGCTATAAAATGAACCTTGCCTTCCGAAATTGCGGCTTCAAGCTTGGAAACCGCAATCACATTTTCTGCTTCTTTATCTGGAGTAAATATGTCAATAATACCATGCCCCACACAGATACGCTTTATACTCCCTGCCGTAGGAAGCGCATTGAGCAAATCAACAATTGGGTTGCCGTTCGGCCGTTTAGACAGCCAAGGGGCGCCTACCAGTTCGAAACCCTCGCCCACTTGAACAGGAGCCGTGTCCCCGATGATCTGGACATGAGCCGGTTTCTTTTCTACGAAAGTGCTGGAGTGGTAAACGGATGCCGCATTCAAAGGGTCATGATTACCGGGAAGGAGATAAACAGGGACCGACACCTCTCTGAGCGCTTCGATTGCCCGTGCTACGGTTTTACGATCCACCTGGTTTGACTCGAAGGAATCGCCGCACACCAAAATAAACTGACATTGTTTTTCATTGGCAATGCGGCCCATTGTTCGAATGGCATCAAACCGCGTCTGGGTATAGCGCGCCTGGGCCTCTTCCGAAAGGAAGCGGCGGGTCATACCCAATTGCCAGTCGCTGGTATGAAGGAAACGAATCATGGTCAACCTCTCGTTTATCCTCAAATAAAAGAAAACGATACTTGTCCGGTAACGGCTTATCGGCCTCCAAGTATTTTATGATGTCTCTTTTTTCGTTTTCAGTTAAAAGCATAAGCCCATTATACAAGCACTTCCCCTAATATTAAACCATAAAATAGCTGTTAACTGCCCTATTTGGCTTAATCGGCGCAGGCCGGGGGCTTAATATAATAGACTGTACCGCCAAGTGATTGAGCCGCGACTTGAGGATGTCTGGAAGTTCGGATGGTAAAAATAATTCGACCCGGCCCCTAGACGACAGACATTGCCGCCACGCGCACCACCGGTGACAATTCGGGAACCAGGTCTCTAAGAGACAGAGGGTTTAAAAAGACAGGCCGGGGCCATATGGTAACGCTCATGAAGAAGATGGGCATAGAAGCGCTCTATCCCAAGCCGAGAACGTCGAAGCCCAATCCGGCGCACAAGCGCTACCCCTATCTTCTTAAAGGGCTTGATATTGTCCTGGCCAACCACGTCTGGTGCGCCGACATAACTCTACTGCCGATGGCAAGGGACGCTGGACGGATAACGTGTTTATCGAGCGCTTATGGAGAAGCGTCAAATACGAGGAGGTGTATATTAAGGCATACGGATCGATTTCTGAGGCAAGAAGCGAGCTTAAAGAATACCTTAAAGAATACTTTACACTGTACAATCAAAGGCGTCGGCATCAAGGTCTTGACGATCTAACGCCGGATGAGGTTTACTTTGCTACATTGAAGCAATTACCGGCAGCGGTTTAGCCTGAGCGGTTTATCACTTAAGAATTGCTTTTATCTGTCCAAAGAAACCCGGCCAGCTCAGGTTTGGCTGGCTTTTGCGCTTCCCACTCCTGGATGAAATCGGCGATCCAGGGGTTCGGGCATGCTGTATAATACGGCGGATCGCTCAAGGCGAGGATGTCCTCGTCGGAGCCGATTGGGAATCCCTCGATTTTGCGGAACGCCGAGTCCTGCAGTTTTTCGCGAAGCTTTTCGGTAAAATATGTACGGCGCTCCGCGTCGTTGTCGAAGGGCAGCCCCAGACAGATCACCGGCCCTTTGCTTGCTTGCGGTTGGCCATCTCCAAAATCTAGAGGTTCTTGCTGATTCATACCTGCTCCTTTTTATAAGCCAATTGCGACTGTAGGGCTCGGCCTTTTTCTGTTAGTCGATACTTCTGTTTGCTGCTCTGCGGTTTGTCAGGAATGGTCATTTCAATCAGGCCGTCCTCAATCAATGGGCTGAGAACTTGGTGCCGGAACTTGGTTCTGTCGGATCGTTGGGCTATTACCATCAGATCCACTAACGCGGTCTCTTCACGGCACTTTTCGAGAATTTCGACTTGGTGCCGACTTAGTGCCGACTTAGTGCCGACTTGTTCGATCACTTCCCCTGCGACTTGTTGCGGAACCGGGCGCCACAGCGTCTGCACAAACTGTCCGCCATCTTGACGAAAATCAGGTGTGGGCAATTCGGCTTCGGCGCAGCGAGCGATCATGTCTAAGGTTCCCGTGCCTGCCTTCTCGATATATCCGGCAAGAAACAGCGGTCCGGCAAGCAATGGGTTGTGTGGAATGGAAGCATGCGGCACACGCAATGAAGCCAAAGTTAAGGTGGCCGGAAGCTGACCGGGGTTCCATACTTCGAGCCGGTCGGCAAAGAGCATGACCTGCACACTAGCGTTGCTGGTGTAATCGCGATGAGCGATAGCGTTGACGATGGCTTCGCCTACGGCTTCGCGCGGCAATTCGTATTCGACCGGGGCTTGCGGCCCCTGCTCCCGGGTACCGACCGAGCGAGCTATTTTAGACATCACGAAATCCAACGCCTGGTCTACCAGCTCGAATACATTGCCTTTATATATCTGATACGACGGAATCGGTTTGCGTACTTCTGTGCCATGGAAATGCAAGCATTTGACTTCCGAGGTGACCAGAAATCGTTGCGGCAACTTGCCAAAGAGCAGGACTGCCGCATGGCTGGGGTGTTTCCCCGCAAGAAGGTCGAGATGGGTCAAGGCCTTGCGCATTGCTGTTCCGGGGCCCAATGGGTAGCCGCGATTGCTCTGGGCGCGCGCCAAGAATTCATCCAGCTTCTCGGTGGAGAGATCTTCAAATGTCGCGCGCGGGCACGCGGAGCCGTCGAATGGTCCTTCTTGAATGACCGCAATTCGCACCAGGTGCTCGACCAAGCTGGCATAGAGCGCGGATGTCAGCTCCGGTAGGTCGGTAAAACGGCGGCGTATAAGTTGTTTGCCTGCCTTGCGAACAAGCTCGCGCATCTTGGGATGGCGGGTGTCGTCGTTTTGGCCTTTTATAAAAATTAGGCGCGGTTTGCCCGCAGCCGTAGCGCTATCAAATTCGCGCTCGGTGGGTGAGATGCCTTCCGCATCCTCATACCCATAGTCCTGACCGAACAAGCCGACATAGATGTCGCAGCTATCCACCTCATCAAGGTATACGGAATCAGCGCGGCGGTCGGATGCGGGTATGTCCTCGAACAGAAAGACTTCGAAAAATCGGCGCAATAATGGATCGCCGTGAAGGTACGCCTTCAGTTCTCGGCGTTCTTCGGCAAACTCTTTCTGGGCGCTGCTGATAAAGATACAGAGTCTGTTCACAGTTCTTACTCCATTACAATACCGCTTGTTCGGCTTCGGGTAAGGTCGTGGTATCGCTGCCGAACGCCCCTCCGGCGAATCTTTAAGTATCGCGGATATATCGTTTATACATTAGAAGATCACGAACGAGTCGCTCATCAGGTGGCATAATGACAAGCAGCTCGTCTCTTCCCATGCTCTGCATGCGAAGTGTTAGCTCATTGCCGCTGTTTTTACTAAATGGGCTTATAGCGTGAATGGCGCGTTTTTAAATATGACACATGATTGAACCTTGATCCCCAATAAATCCTTGTATCTCGGTTTAATTATCGTCACCTTGCACTTACCTTGCACTTACGAGAAAAGCCTAGAACCCCTAACTTGGTGATTCTAGGCCTCTGACCTTGTGGGCGTTACTGGATTTGAACCAGTGACCTCTGCCGTGTGAAGGCAGCGCTCTCCCGCTGAGCCAAACGCCCTTGCTTTTTAAACTCTA
>NZ_PFNG01000208.1:0-3795 GCF_002791875.1 Candidatus Aquicultor secundus
TCAGTCGCTTCGCTCCTTCAGAATGACAATCAATTGCTAATCGCTCCTTCAGAATGACATGCACAGAAAGTAGGATGTCGCGGTACTAGGCAGCGCGGGTGGTAACCGTTATAATACCAAAGAGTGAGCGGAAATAATGGGGCCATAGCTCAGCGGGAGAGCACTTGGCTGGCAGCCAAGGGGTCGAGGGTTCAAATCCCTCTGGCTCCACAAAAAGCAGTCTCTTTGATGAAGACTGCTTTTCTACTAAATAGGGTGGTACCGCGGATTTGCCTTCCGCCCCTGTACGGGGCGGAAGGTTTTTTATTAATATCAAATAAGTGATGGAGGGTTGTGCATGGCCGAGCGTTATAACCATAAAGCAATCGAAGAAAAATGGCAAAAGAGATGGGGAGAAGAGGACATCTATCGTACGGTAGAAGATCCCTCCAAACCAGAGAAATATATCCTCGAGATGTTCCCGTATCCGTCGGGTAACCTGCATATGGGTCATGTACGCAACTACTCGATAGGCGATGTTGTCGCCCGCTATAACAAAATGAACGGGTATAACGTCCTTCATCCAATCGGCTACGACGCCTTCGGCCTTCCCGCAGAGAACGCCGCGATCAAGCGCGGGATACCGCCGCAGAAGTGGACGTTCAGCAATATCGAGAGCATGCGCGAGCAGCTCAAGCAACTTGGTTTAAGCTACGATTGGAGCCGGGAAGTCGTTACGGCAAGCCCCGATTACTACAAGTGGGGCCAGTGGATGTTCCTGAAGTTTTACGAGCGCGGCCTAGCCTTCCGCAAGAAGGCGACCGTTAACTGGTGCCCGGGATGCGAGACGGTGCTCGCCAACGAGCAGGTAGTCGCCGGCGTATGCTGGCGCTGCGGCACCCCGGCGGAGCTGCGTGAGCTCGAGCAGTGGTTCTTTAAAATTACCGATTACGCCGAGCGGCTGCTTGACGACCTCGAACTTTTAGACGGCTGGCCGGAGCGCGTGCGCATCATGCAGCGCAACTGGATCGGCAAAAGCGAAGGCGCTTACGTCGATTTTCAGATAAAGGGGAGCGACCGGAAGATTACAGTTTTTACGACGAGGCCCGATACGCTGTACGGCGCGACGTTCTTCCTGCTGGCCCCCGAACATCCGATGGTCGATGAGCTGGTCAAAGGCACCGACTACGAGGCCGGGGCACGCGAGTTCAGGCATAAGGTCGCCCGCGAGACCGAGATCGACCGCACATCCGCCGAAAAGGAGAAAAACGGCTTCTTCACCGGCGTCTATGTAATAAATCCGGTAAACGGCGAGGAACTGCCCGTCTACCTGGCTGATTACGTCTTGATGGGGTACGGGACCGGCGCGGTTATGGCCGTTCCGGCGCACGACCAGCGCGATTTTGAGTTCGCCACTAAATACGGGCTGCCGATAAGGATAGTTATTCAGCCGGCGGGGGAGATGATCAATCCCACCATGATGGCCCAGGCCTTTGAGGGCGAAGGCGTTATGGTAAACTCCGGCCCGTTTGACGGCACCCCGCAAACCGAGGGCGTAAAGAACGTCACCGAGTACCTGCAAAAAAAAGGTGTCGGCGAGCCCGCGATAAACTACCGTTTGCGCGATTGGCTGATCTCTCGCCAGCGCTACTGGGGAAACCCCATACCGATGGTCTATTGCGAGAAATGCGGCCTCGTGCCGGTAAACGAAGATGACCTGCCGGTTATCCTGCCGGAAAATATCGAGATCACCGGTGTCGGCGGCTCGCCGCTCTCCCGCGATGCGGATTTCGTTAACACAACCTGTCCCAAATGCGACGGTCCGGCAAAGCGCGAAACCGACACGATGGATACCTTCATCGACTCGTCCTGGTATTTCCTGCGCTACTGCAGCCCGCATGAGGATACGCTGCCGTTTGCAAGGGATGCCGTGGACTACTGGATGCCGGTCGACCAATACATCGGCGGCATCGAGCACGCCGTGCTGCACCTGCTGTACTCGAGGTTCTTCACCAAGGTTCTTTACGATATGGGGATGGTAAGCGTCGTCGAGCCGTTTGTGAACTTGCTGACCCAGGGCATGGTTATCAAGGACGGCGCTAAGATGTCGAAATCCAAAGGCAATGTCGTCGACCCCGGCAAAATTATCGGTAAATACGGTGCGGATACCGCACGATTATTCATCCTGTTCGCCTCGCCGCCGGAAAAAGAACTCGAATGGAGCGACCGCGGTGTCGAGGGCTCGTATCGTTTCTTGAACCGCGTTTGGAGGCTGGTCGAGGACAACAAAAAGCTCGTCGCAAACACCGGCGCCGTATCATCTGATTCATTGGATGGCCTGGGCCCGGCGGAGAGAGACATGCGCTCCATAACACACCGAACCATCAAGCGCGTCTCCGATGATATCGCACGTTTCAGCTTCAACACCGCCATCAGCGCGATTATGGAGCTGGTGAACGCCCTGTATAAATATAACGAGAATGCCAATCGCAATCCGGGGGTTGTCAAGGAGGCCGTTGAAAACCTGGTGCTGATGCTAGCGCCGTTCGCGCCCCATATTACAGAGGAACTCTGGCACGAGCTCGGCAATACCGAGAGCGTTCATTTAATCGCCTGGCCGAAATATAATCCTGAACTCGCAAAATCCGAAGAGGTAACGCTGGTCGTCCAGGTAAACGGCAAAGTAAGGGATAAAATCACCGTTCCGGCCGATATCGCCGAAGACGAGATGAAGAAAACAGCGCTGGCATCCGAGCGCGTCCTCGCCCACGTCGGCGACAAAGAAGTCAAAAACATCTTCATCGTGCCGGGGAAACTGGTAAATATAGTCGTCAAGTAAGAGAAAACCATAGTTTTAGGGGACGTTTTAGGGGACGTTGTTTCCTGAGGGTCCTAAATTTCGCCTTTTTTGAATAGTGAGAATATTTTTTTTAAACAACCGGAAGGAAACAGGGCGCTTGTAATCGAATATATGCATTTATGCATAAGCATACAAGCACCGATATAAAACCTGATATCGAGCGCATACTCTTTAGCGCCAGGGAGAAGCTGGCGGAGAGCGGCATAACGCTGGATAGGCGCCAGGCGCTGGCTGTTGCCTTGCTGCTTATCGTAACCATCGGCGGAAGCCTGATGCTTTACAGGGCGTCCCAGCCAAGGCCGGTGGTCGTAGCAAAGGCCGGGGACACTACAGGGCACGCTACCGGGGCGACCGGCAAAGACAACAAGTCATCATCGAAACGATTAAAAGACGAAGCGGTGAAGGTGCTCTTCGTGCACGTGGCGGGGGCGGTTGCCCGTCCGGGGGTCTACCAGGTAAAAGAGGGAAGCCGTGTTATTGATACCCTCGGTGCTGCGGGCGGTACGCTTAAGGTATCGGATGCAAATGCACTCAATCTTGCAGCCAAAGTGTGCGACGGCCAAAAAATCTACGTGCCTAAGAAAGGTGAGGCACCACCGCCGCAGGTGGAAGAAGCGTCGGGTATGGGCTCGGGGGCACCGCCCGTGAGTGGCGCAAAGGTCAATCTCAATACCGCATCCATGGAGCAACTCGACGCACTGCCGGGTGTGGGCCCGTCCACCGCCAAGAAGATCATCGATTACCGGAACAAATCCGGCCCGTTTAAGAGGATCGATAACCTCAAGGATGTAGACGGCATCGGCGCCAAGAAATTCGACCAGCTCAAGGACTTGGTATGTGCTGATTAAGCCGCTTGTTCTTTTCGCCGTCACCTATATCCTCGGAATCGTTATCGCTGACTCGTTCCATATCACAACGCTCAGCGCGGCGTTTCTTGCAGGCACCGCATTGGCAAC
>NZ_PFNG01000208.1:3857-5536 GCF_002791875.1 Candidatus Aquicultor secundus
CGCTGGCCGTATCCGAGCTGGAATCAAGCCTGCTCTACAAGGCGGCCCGCCAATCGGCGCATGCAACCATCGAGGGATATATTACCAGCGACCCCACCTACCAGGAAGGTATTTCAAGTTTTAACCTAAAAGCCACCGCATATTATCTCGACGGCATGGCGTCTGACGATAGAAGGTGGCGGGTAGATGAGGAGGTCAGGATTAAGGTTCGCTCGCGCGGTCGCCTTAAGCTGGGGATGGGGGACGGTATCAGGGTGTCCGGCCGTTTTGCAATCCCTAAGTCAAGCGGTGATTTTGATTACCGGCGGTATCTTTACCATAAGGGTATTATGTCGGTTCTCAGCGCCCACCCGGATGATATCGAACACCTACCGCATCAGCGCCTCACAAATATATCTTCTATGTCTTCTGTAGTTTCATCTGTAATGTCTTATGCCGGATCGATACGGCGCTGGGTAAAGGGCATCAACTCGTCGTACCTGCCGCCGGATTGCGCCGGCCTTTTAAACGGTATCGTGCTCGGCGACATATCGACAATCGACGATGAAATCGAGGAGTCATTCAGGTCGACCGGCCTCACACACATACTTGCGGCATCCGGCATGAACATCGCCTTAGTGCTTGGCGCCCTCTGGCCGCTGCTGCGCCTGCTGCGCCTACGCCCGCGCTTGCAATTCGGTATTCTTGTAGCGTTTAGCGCCCTCTACACCATGGTAAGCGGGATGTCTCCCTCAATCACCAGGGCCTTTGTTATGGCGATAATCGCGCTTATAGCGTGGCTTTTCGGCAGGGGAAAGGACGGCCTCACATCGCTTTCCGCAGCCGTGCTGGTTATTCTTATCATAAACCCTTTTACGCTTTACGACATCGGCTTTCAGCTGTCGTTTGTCGCGACGGCTTCGCTGATTATGTTCGCATCCCGCTTCGAGCGCATTATGTCCGAGCTTCCCAAAGCCCTGCGGACCGGATTGTCCGTAACCATCGCCGCCCAGCTGGGGGTACTGCCTATTATGGTCTATTACTTCGGCCAGGTATCGGCCATCTCGCCGATCGCGAACCTGGTAGTTATCCCACTTACCGGGCCCGCGCTCGTTCTGGGGATGGTCGCGTTGCCGCTGGCCGCACTATCGAAATTTGCAGGCGCACTTCTTTTTTTTGTTGTAAAAATTATCCTAGAAGCCATGATACATTTAGCAAGCACGTTATCAAAAATCCCGGGTGCTTCACTATCCCTTGGTAGCCCTTCGCTCATAACGGTTCTTATAAGTTACCCTATAATAGCTGCTCTTGCCCTGTATTTTGAGAGAATAAACCTCAAGCTTAGGTTGTGGCATGCCTCACTACTGCTTATAGGGCTAGTAACCGCATCGATCTGGTGGCAGGTCGCGATATCGGCGCCGCCCACGGGTCTTGAGATTGATTTTCTGGACGTAGGCCAGGGGGATAGCGCACTCATAACCGCACCCGACGGCACGCGGCTCCTCATCGACGGCGGCCCCGACCCCGGAACTCTTCGAAAAAAGCTCGAGCAGCGGGGAATCAAGAAAATCGACGCCGTGCTTATAAGCCATTCCCACGCAGACCATGCCGGCGGTCTTAAGAAGCTTGCCGATGCGCTTACAATCGGCAGCATCATCTATCCCCGCAGCATGAAGGATTCAAGGGCCAGCTCCGCATTA
>NZ_PFNG01000164.1:0-15986 GCF_002791875.1 Candidatus Aquicultor secundus
ATCCGTCGTTAACGTCGGCGACAAGATAGAGGTTGAGGTTATCGATACCGACAAGCAGGGTAAAATAAGCCTGCAGGCCTTAAACCTTGAAGTTAAAGGAAGCCGGAATGAGTAACGACCAGTTTTTCCAGCGAACAGCCTTACCATCGGGAATAACCGTTATTACCGAGCGCATGACACAAGTGCGCTCGGTCGCTATCGGCTTCTGGGTCGGTGTCGGATCGCGGGATGAAACCGAGCCGATCAATGGAATGTCTCACTTCATCGAGCACCTGCTGTTTAAAGGAACAAAGACCAGAACGGCCAGGGAGATCTCAGAGGCGTTCGATACGCTGGGCGGCGAGCTTAACGCGTTTACCGCCAAGGAATACACGTGCTACTACTCACGCCTCCTTGACGAGCACGTGTCCGAGGGTACCGAGATCCTGGCCGACATGATCCAGAACCCGAAGTTTGCCGAAGATGATATCAACTCGGAGCGAAACGTAATCCTTGAGGAAATCAACCTCCATGAGGATAGTCCGGACGAGCGTATCCACGACCTGTTTGCGACATCATTATGGACGGAGCATCCGCTGGGCAAATCCATACTCGGGCACCTTGAAACAATTAAAAATGTCTCCAGGGACGATGCCCTGGGCTTTTATCATCAGGAATACGTCCCGAACAATTTGATTGTCGCCGCGGCCGGCAACATCGACCACAACAAGATGGTCGAGCTTACCCGGCAGCATTTCAATTTTGCGCCCGGTAAAAAACCGGCGCGTAAGGAATTTACTCCAAGGGTCGAGAAAAAGATCGATGTCTTTACCAAAAAGACCGAGCAATCCCATATCGTTTTGGGTGCGGAAGCCATTCACGCTAAAGACGAGCGCCGGTTTACGCTCTCGATCCTCGATAACATCCTGGGTGGCAGCATGAGTTCGCGTCTTTTCCAGGAGATCCGAGAGAAGCGGGGCTTGGCCTATTCGACGTACTCTTACCACTCGCTCTATCAAGACGCGGGCTTTATTGCAAGCTACGCTGGGACCGCGCCTGAAAATACCGAAGCGGTCGTAAAACTTATCCAGGAGCAGTTGCAGGATATCTTGAATGGCGGCATAACCGATCAAGAATTATACCGTTCAAAAGAGCATTTAAAAGGTCAGCTCGTTCTAGGGCTTGAGAGCACGGGCCGCAGGATGACGCGCCTCGGAAAACTCGCGATAATCGGCGGGGAGATTCTCTCCCTGGATGAGCTGGTCGAGCGTATCGAAGCGGTAACCAAAGACGGTGTGACCGAACTCGCACAGCAACTCTTCAACCCCGAGAAAATGGTCCTGACAATCATCGGTCCATTCGAGCTCGAAAACCTAGCACACTTGGTAGTGTAATTTACCCATTGACTATCGACCATAAATCCGCTTAATTATTAGTTAAGTGCTACCCTTAATATCACATTACTTAACTGTAATGTTGGTTTTAAAATTCGGCGTTTGGGTAAGATAAACGAGTAATCTTAACAAGCGCAAGGAGGGGTAAGTAAGTTGAAGGCAGAGTCTTTAAACTCGGATCTGCGCGATCTTATAGACTTTCAGGCGAAGGCAGTCTCATCGCATTACGACTTACCGCCAAAGTTCTTCGCGGGGTTCCTCGGACCGCGCATGGCATATTCGTGCGGATACTTCGCAGATGAAGACAATACCCTTGAAGAGGCCGAGGAAAACAAACTGCTGTTGACGGCGAAAAAGCTTGATCTCAAGAAGGAAGATACGATCCTTGATATCGGCTGCGGCTGG
The DNA here is from genome assembly GCF_002791875.1 of Candidatus Aquicultor secundus. Classification (NCBI taxonomy): domain Bacteria; kingdom Bacillati; phylum Actinomycetota; class Candidatus Aquicultoria; order Candidatus Aquicultorales; family Candidatus Aquicultoraceae; genus Candidatus Aquicultor; species Candidatus Aquicultor secundus. The sequence goes on from NZ_PFNG01000164.1 coordinate 1,779, forward strand.
GGAAGCTTCCTGTTTTACGCGGTGGAAAATTTCGGCTGCCAGGCCGTAGGTATTACGGTCTCCAAGGAGCAGGCGGCGTTCGTTAACAGCGTTGCCGAGGCGCGGGGCCTTAAAGACAAGGTGCGCGCCGACGTCGTCCACGTCTATAACATGGACTATCCACGCGAGTTCTTCAACAAAATCGTCACGATAGGCGCAATCGAGCATATGGATGATCTTCACCGGGTATTCAGCAAAAGCGCACCTTTCTTAAAGGAAGATGGGCTTATGCTGGTCCACGGGATGACCAAGCCTTGGAGTGCTAGGGAAGAAGAGCTGCAGGGCATCTCCTCTGAGGTCGGCGAGATGGTAAAAGAGCATTTCGGCGTGGGTTACTGGAAAAGCCTGTGGGAGTTAATGGAGGCGCTTGAGAAAAGCGGCTTTGAGATCCTCGACCATGAAAACATCACCCGCCATTATCAGCTAACGGTTGAGCGCTGGCTTGAAAGGCTGCAGGAAAACGAAGCCATGCTTGTAGATAACATCGTACCAGAAGAAACATATCGCGAGTTCCTGGTGTTCATGGCCGGCTACATCGTCGGGTTTGAAACCAGCCATACGCTTTGCAACCAAATCCTCTGCCGCAAGATCAGTTGCGGAGATCTACGTCCGGCCCTGCCCTTAACCAGAGAAAACATCGTCCTCCATTCCGGAAAGGGGTGCCTATGCAAGAAAGACTAACCGCCAATCATATCGCCGAGCAGGTATTTGATCATATGGTCCCCAAAATTTTAGTCGAGCAGCCCGATATCGCGCGCCGCGTTAACGCGGTTATCGGCATCGAGCTAACGGGAGAAAACGGCGGCTACTGGACGCTTGATCTAACCGATACTCCGGTAATAGAGAGGGGCAAGACAAAGGAGCCTAAGTGCACGCTCACCGCGCAGGTGGACGACTTTCGCGACCTGCTGACGAACGGCAGCGTGCGGGCGGCTCTTGATGCTTTCAAGAAAAAGCGCATCCAAGCCAGCGGCCATTTGCCGACTATTTTAAAGCTCGAGGTGCTGCTCAAGTCGCTGAGCAAACAAAACAACGTAGTCGCATAATCGGAGAAGAGCACCGCGCTTCTTGTCTGCGTTCTTCCATTATTTTTCGCCTCCTTACATTTATAGGTTTGTTTATTTTTACCCGTATATTCGCAACCGTGACAAAATGAGACCAATAGCAATGCCTCATCCCTGGAGAGCGAGGAGAAGACAAATGGAATACAAATAGCGTCCAGACTGGTAAAATAGGGAGAATCTGCTTGCAGATTTCTGGTCCTTGCACGATATCGAGAGAGTGTAAAAACCATACATTTTAAAAAGCATGTATTTAAAAAGCACACATTTTAAAAAGCATGTATAATATGGTGTTAAAGAATTTGTGAAAAATGTCGGAGGTACTTGATGATAAAAGTTATTGTAACGGGAGCTGCGGGGAAGATGGGCCGAGAGCTATGCAGGGCCGTCATGGACGACCCCGATACCGAGCTATATGCAGCTGTCGATGTCGACGATATAGGCGAAGACGTCGGAGACCTGCTTGGGCGAACACCGGTTGGAATAACTATTGACGGTCTGGATAACATCCTGGCCGATAATGAGGCCGATGTACTCGTAGATTTTACGCATGCCGGCGCGGTTATGAATAACGCTCGCGCCGCAGCGAAAAGCGGCCTTCATCTGGTCGTGGGGACAACCGGGTTATCTGAGGACGATAGAGCCGAGATTAAAAATCTCTGCGCCGAGAACAACGTCCATGCGATTCTCGCGGTCAACTTTGCCATAGGCGCGGTCTTGATGCTCAAGTTTGCCGAGATGGCCGCCCGCTATATGAACCGGGCCGAGATCATCGAGCTTCATCACGATCAGAAAAGGGACGCACCGTCAGGAACAGCGGTGCAAACCGCAAGGCTCATTGCGCCGAAGATCAAGGCGCCCAAGGTAAAGTCAAACGAGATCATCGAGGGCGCGCTGGGCGCGGAATACGAGAACGTGCACATCCACAGCGTGAGGCTACCGGGATTTGTGGCCCACCAGGAGGTAATCTTCGGAGGGGTAGGGCAGGTTCTTACCATCCGGCACGACTCGATAGACCGCGCATCATTTATGCCCGGTGTGCTGATGGCGATAAAAGCCGTCCAGGAATATCCCGGCGTTACAGTAGGCCTCGATAAAATAATGGATTTGTAATATTTCAGTGTATGAATTTTAGTTAGGAGTGATTTCTGCCGCATGGCGAAAAATAATAACAAAGCCAAACTTCGCCTGATTCCACTGGGTGGGTTAGGTGAGGTTGGCAAGAATATGTTCGTGATCGAGTATGGTGATGACATGATCGTCATCGACGCCGGGCTTATGTTTCCGGAAGATGAGATGCTCGGCATCGATTTAGTATTGCCGGATTTTACGTATTTAAAGAAAAATAGGAATAAATTGCGGGCTGTTGTTTTAACCCACGGTCACGAGGACCATGTCGGGGCGCTTCCGTATCTTCTGAAGGAGATCGACACTAAGGTTTACGGCACCCGTCTCACGCTCGGCCTTGTAAAAGTAAGGCTTGAAGAGTACCACCTTCTCGGGTCTACAAAGCTTATTGAAATTCACCCGAATAACCCCGTCAACATCGGCTGTTTCAGGCTGGAGTTTTTCAGGACGAGCCATTCCATCCCCGATGGCATCGGTATCGCAATTCACACGCCGATCGGCCTCGTGTTGCATTCCGGGGATTTTAAGCTGGACCAGACACCGATAGACGGTAACACCATAGAGTTCGATAAGCTCTCCTCCTTTCGGGAAAAGGGTATTCTTGCGCTTCTCTCAGACAGCACGAATGCCGAATCCGAGGGTTTCACGCCGTCTGAGCGGGTCGTTGGAGACGGACTACGCAGGATCTTCGACAAGGCAAAGGGCAGGATCATAGTTGCCAGCTTCGCCTCGCACATTCACCGCATCCAGCAGGTAATAGACACCGCGCACAAATATGGCCGAAAAATCGTCATCACGGGTCGCAGCATGGTGAATAACGTGGAGATAGCCGAGCAGCTCGGCTATTTAAAAGTTCCAAAAAAGATCGTCATTCATCCCGCCGAGATGAAGCGGCACTCGCCGAAACAGATATGCGTGCTTTCAACAGGTAGCCAGGGCGAACCTTTATCTGCGCTCGCAAGGATGGCTAACCACGAGCATAAATGGGTAGAGATTGAAGACGGCGACACCGTGATAATCTCCGCAAGCGCCGTCCCCGGAAACGAGAAGTCCATATTCCAGACAATCGACCGCCTGTTTAAATGCGGCGCCGATGTTTACTACGGGTCGATCTCGGGAGTTCATGTTTCGGGTCATGGGGCTCAGGAAGAGCTTAAACTCTTGATAAACCTGGCAAAGCCCAAGTATTTTGTTCCGATCCACGGCGAGTACCGGCACCTTAAACATCATGCGGCGCTCGCGCTTGAGCTTGGAATACCCAGAGACCACATCTTCATCGCAAGCAACGGCGATGTCATCGAGTTCGACGGCAACGGCTCGGCGAAGATGAAAGAGCGCGTCACGGCGGGAGTGATCCTGGTCGATGGGCTCGGCGTGGGGGATATCGGTGATGTCGTCCTGCGCGATCGCCAGCAGCTTGCAAGCGATGGTATTCTAATAGTCGTCGTAACCGTAGACAAGCAAACCGGCACTATCGTAGGCAGCCCGGATCTCGTGACGCGCGGGTTCGTCTATGTGAAGGAGTCGGGGGAGTTGCTGGATGAGGCGCGCGATAGAGTAGTCGCGACCCTTGAGAGAACAGCCGCCGATGCCATCACCGATTGGGCCGTCCTGAAAGCCGACGTCAGAAGGGCACTAAGCTCTTACATATATGATAAGATAAAACGCCGTCCGATGATCATGCCTATCATAGTTGAAGTGTAAAAAGAAAAAGAGGTACTAGTGAATGTAATCCAGGCAGCGATTCTAGGGATCATCCAGGGGCTCACCGAGTTTCTTCCGATAAGCAGCTCCGCGCATCTTGTGTTGTTTCCGCTCTACATGGGCTGGCATGTTAATCCCGAAGCCAACGTAACTTACGACGTAATCGTTCACTTCGGTACGCTGATGGCGGTGCTGACCTTTTTCTATAAAGACGTGAGCAAGCTGGCAAGCGCGCTGATCAAAAGTATTTTCGAGCGAAAAATAGGGAACGATCCTTACCGGCGCATGGCCTGGTTTTTAATCATCGGGACGATCCCTACCGGGATTGTCTACCTTTTTATTAAAAAACTGCTTGAAGATACCCTGAAAACACCTTCCTATGTCGGGATATTTCTCTTAATAACCGGGGTTTTGTTGGTCGCCGGCGAAAGAATAGGGAAAAGAGCCGAGAGCGTCAACGATCTCAAGACAACCGATGTCGTTTTCATCGGTTTCGTCCAGGGTCTGGCTATACTTCCGGGTATCTCAAGGTCGGGCAGCACGATTGCGGCGGGCCTTTTTAGGGGTCTGACCAGAGAGGAAGCCGCACGATTTTCGTTCTTGCTCTCGATTCCGGTTATTGTCGCAGCGGCGCTTGAGAAGATCAAAGAAGTCGCTTCGGCGGGCGTCCACGGCGGCGAACTCGCCATTTTAATTGCAGGATTTGTCACTGCAGCAATTACCGGCTACTTTGCAATTAAGTACTTTTTGGATTATCTTAAGAAGCATAGTTTATACGTTTTTGCCCTGTATTGTTTCGCCCTTGGAGCAACAACCATAGCCTTAACGGCACTAAAAGTATTGAAGTAGGGAGCGTCGTGGCAAGAACGAGCAAGAAGACGACCAACAACCAACCCGAGCATATCGAGGAGGTCTACGGTATCGCCATGATTACCGTCGGCGCCCTCGTATTAGTCAGCCTCTTTTCGCATTCATCCGGCATCGCAGGAAAAATGATCGAGCAAACACTTAAGTGGCTTTTTGGCATCGCACGCTACGCCATGCCGTTTGGCATGATCGGGGCCGGGTTCGGTCTTATCATGCGCAGGGTCGACCTTAAATCAGAGATGGTCGCCATTGGCGGTGCGCTGGCATTTTTAAGCTCTCTTGCACTCATTCACCTGCGCGTCCCATTATCCCAGCAATTCGCGCAAAAAAATCTCTTTGAATACGGTGGGATATTCGGCGCTTCCATCTCATACGTCGTTCGCTTCTTATTCGCAGACCTCGGGTCTTATATTATCTTCGGCGCGGGAGTGCTTATCGGCGTCGTTATGATCACCGAGTTCTCCATCGGCGCATTACTTAACAACGCGGCCGAAAAGGGCCAGGAGGTAGGCAAAAAGCTCGACGACCAAATCCGGTCTAAGAAGGATAAACTACCCAAGATTAAGCAGGTTAAAGAACAGCGAACTGAAATCGACACTCCGGTCATGATCAAGCAAGGACCAAAATACCACGAGCCAATTCAACCGGTCGTTATGGATAACTCAATGCTTAGCAAACCGACCACGCAGCTCAAGATAGATATGGATAAGCAGTTGGAGGGCGCGACCACATATCTTTTACCGTCTCCAGACCTGCTTAAGAGAACATCCGGCGGCGGCCTGAAGGCCCACAAGGGCGTCAAGGAAAACAGTCAGGCGCTGGAGCGCGTCTTAAGCGATTTTGATGTAGATGCACGGGTAACAAAGGTTATCAAAGGCCCGACGGTCACCAGGTACGAACTGCAGCTTGCATCCGGCGTTAAGGTCAACAGCATTTTAAACTTATCGGATGATATAGCGCTTGCGCTTGCAACGGCGGACGTTCGCATCCAGGCGCCTATCCCGGGAAAATCCGCCATCGGTATCGAAGTGCCGAACCAGTACCGCGAGATGGTAACGCTCGGCGACATACTCAATACGCAACAGTTTCAGGATCACAAAGCGATACTTACCATCGGTGTTGGCAAGGACATCTCGGGCCAACCGATTCTGGCCAATATCGGCGACATGCCGCACCTTTTAATTGCCGGTGCCACCGGCTCCGGCAAAAGCGTTTGCGTAAACACCATCCTCATGTCGATCATGGCCCGCGCGAAACCCGATCTGGTTAAGTTGATCCTTGTCGACCCCAAGCGCGTTGAGCTTAATCTCTACGCGGACATACCGCATCTTATAACGCCTGTCGTCATCAACCCGAAACAGGCGGCAACTGCATTGACCTGGGCGGTGGGTGAGATGGAGGACAGGTTCCAGGTATTATCGGAGGTCGGCGCGCGAAACATCGACCAGTACAATGCCATCATTTCAAAGCAAAAAAACAACGATGTCCCGCCGATGCCCTACATGCTCATAGTCATCGACGAGTTAGCGGATTTGATGATGGTCGCAGCAAGCGAGGTAGAGGACGCAATCGTTCGAATCGCCCAGCTTGCGCGAGCCGTCGGGATTCATCTCATCATCGCGACCCAACGACCGTCAACCGATATCATCACGGGTCTTATTAAAGCCAATATTACGCACCGTATCGCATTCGCCGTTTCGTCCCAGATCGATTCAAGGGTCATCCTCGACACGCCGGGTGCGGAAAAGCTGGTGGGCAAAGGCGATATGCTCTATTCAACGCCTTCGGTATCAAAACCGGTTCGCATCCAGGGCGCCTTCGTGACAGAGCAGGAGATCGAACTGGTTACGACCTACTGCAAGAAACAAGCAAAACCTGAGTACCGACGGGAGATCTTGGCGGATAAGCGCTCGCAGTATGGATTTGACTTTGACGACCCCATGCTGAACGACGCGATTAAGATAGTCGTTAATGCGGGCCAGGCCTCTGTATCGATGCTCCAGAGGAGGCTCCGGCTTGGTTACTCAAGAGCGGCGCGACTCATCGACATGATGGAGGCAAAAGGCATCGTCGGCTCATACGAGGGGAACAAACCTCGTGCTGTAATGCTATCACTGGAGGAACTGGATGAGTTGGTGGGGAAGGGTGAACATTAACATTAGAACACTAATTAAAAAAACAACAAACTAAAAAACAAGCCTTGACGTTCAAAAATTAAGAGTTTTGTGTTAAGTTATGAGACATAGTTTGGCGTTAAAACGTTGGAGTGGGGCTTGCCTTGGGGGTCATTAATGAATAAAGAGCCAATCGGACAAGTACTATCGGAAGCCCGTATCAAGCTCGGTAAGAGCATCAAAGAAGTTGAGTTCGATACAAAAATAAGAGCAAAATATGTTGAAGCCCTCGAGCAGGATTACTTTGACTACCTCCCGGGGAGCGTCTACACGCAGGGATTCATTAAAACGTATGCGACTTACCTGGGAGTCGATCCTGAACCTCTCGTGCAACAATACAAAAGTTTGTACGAGCAGAAAAGTGCCGATGATTTGGGACACGTATCGGCAAATATGAGGGTCAGAGTAAAGACAAGGCCGCCGTGGATGATCGCCGCGGTTGTTGCGGGCGCAATCGGTGTTTTGTTTATCTCGCTGATCGCGTGGGGCGCCTGGGTGCAACATGCATCCAAAGATCCAAAAGTGGTTGTCCAGGATGTTAAGACGCGAAAACCGGTCGACACCGTCGTCGCAGCGGCAACAACGAGCACGACTGCGAAGAAAAGCCGCAATAACAATAAAACCGCCTCGGCCGATTCCGGCAGCAGTAGCTCAACTACCGACTCCGGGCAAAAAACCAGTATTGTCGTCAAGCTAACCGGCATCAATGGTGAAGGCTCATGGGCTAGAATTTCGGTCGATGGCGAAAAAAAATATGAGGGCGTCATCAATGATGGAGTAACCAAACAGTTCAAGGGCGGCGAATCTATTCGGGTACGCATAGGAAATGTTAGCGGGCTTGAAGTCATGGTAGATGGTAAGCGCCAGTCAAAAAATAAGCTAAAGACCGTTAACGGAATCTTTGATAAAACGTATAAGGCCGGAAGTACAAAAGAATCCACTGGAGAGAAATAGAGCATGGCAAAAGATAGTTCGTTTGATATAGTCTCAGAGGTAAATTTACAAGAAATCGATAATGCCGTTAACCAGGCGAATAAAGAAATCTCGACCAGGTACGATTTTAAGAACAGTAAGAGCAAGATCTCCTGGGACAAAAACGAGAACGAGATTGTCTTAGATGCGGACGATGAGTATAAATTGCGCAGCGTTCAGGATGTGTTGCACACCAAGCTGGTACGCCGTGGGATCGATCTTAAAACCCTGCAATACAAAAAACCCGAGCCCGCATCCGGTGGAGCCGTTCGACAAACGGCAACCATCCAGCAAGGCGTCGACGCCGATAAAGCCCGAGAGATCAACAAGTTTATTAAGAACTCCAAATTAAAAGTGCAGGTTGCAATCGAAGGCACAAAACTGCGTGTCAGCGCAAAAAGCAAGGACGGCCTTCAAGCCGTAATTCAGCTGGTTAAAGACCACGACTTCGGGCTCCCGCTACAATTTACCAACTATAGGTAAGCGTCTGGTATCGCTAACTCGGAGTTCAATCCGAGCTGCTCAATTTGACCTTTATTGTATAGTGCTGGCTTTAAGTGGATTTTTCGCGTATACTTATAAAAGCCGCATTTATTACCTGCTAAGATGTCCTTGTATTTTGAAATCCCTAGGACCTTTCGGAGTTAACTGCGTCTAATAACTAAGTTGTGCGATTTATTACGTAGACGCACGTTAAGGAGTAGTATATGTCGTTTAAACGTTTAGGGCTGGAATCGCCCCTGGTTAATGGGGTAGAGGTGATGGGATACATCGAACCCACGCCTATCCAGCGAAAAGCTATCCCGCAGGCATTGGCCGGCAGGGATATCATCGGTTGCGCTCAGACAGGCACCGGCAAAACCGCCGCTTTTGTCCTTCCAACGCTTCAAAGGATCAGCCGCAAGCAAGGGATCAAGGCGCTGATCGTAACGCCGACCCGCGAGCTTGCCATCCAAATCGAAGAGGTAGCAACTGCCTGTACCCTTCAAACCAACCATAAAATAGCCGCCGTATTCGGTGGTGTACCATACGCACCGCAAGGCCGCAAGGTGAAGCGCGGTGTAGATATGCTGGTAGCAACGCCGGGTCGATTGCTCGATATGATGCGACGCGGCGATGTCAGCCTCTCGGGCGTTGAGGTGTTCATCCTCGACGAGGCGGACCGCATGCTTGATATGGGGTTTTGGCCCGATGTCAAGCGCATCATGAGCGCTCTTCCTAAAAAGCGCCAAAACCTGCTGTTCTCGGCAACAATATCGCCAAAGGTGCTCGATGTCGTGGGTGATACACTTGACCGACCCGTTTCAATCGAGATCGGCCCACGCTGTACACCCGTTGAGGCAATAGAGCAAATCGTCTATCCGGTGAACGCGATGCAAAAAGCCGATTTGCTCATTGAACTCGTAAAGCGGCAAAAATTAAAAAAGGTACTCGTTTTTACCAGAACAAAACGCAAGGCCGATTTCTTGTTCCGGGTGCTGTCACGCCGGAACGTCGGGGTGGCGACAATGCACTCCGATCGCAGCCAATCGCAAAGACAAGCTGCGTTAGATGGTTTCAAGGCGGGCCGCTATAATGTGCTCGTCGCCACCGATATCGTAGCGCGCGGTATCGATGTTGAGGGCATTTCACATGTCGTTAATTTTGATATCCCGTCGAATCCTGAGGATTACGTGCACCGTATCGGGCGTACAGCGCGTGCAAGTGCGCGTGGTACAGCCGTTAGTTTCCTATCGGCGGAAGAGGTTGGCAATTTGCGTGATATTGAGGCCTTAATTGGGAAAACACTGAAACAGAAAGATCTTTCAGGTTTTGAATACATGGCGCGGTTTACACCAAACCCAACTCGCACAGCCCAAGTGGCAACGCGACTGGCTTACGACGGCGGAGCTAGACGTAGCATGAAGCGCCGGACGAAACGCCGTTAGTAATAGTTCCGGCGCTGCCGGGGAAAGGAGCCTTAAATGGCAACAAAACTTTATGTAGGCAATCTTGCCTACACCACGACTGAGGACGAACTCAGGGAAAAATTTTCTCAATTTGGAGAGGTGGAATCAGTCAACGTTATTATGGACCGGGATACCGGTAGGAGCAAAGGTTTCGGTTTTGTCGAGATGGGAAGCGAAGACGCAGCCCAGGCCGCAATCGAAGCGATGAACGGCACAGAAATCGATGGAAGAACAATTAAAGTAAGCGAATCGAAACCGCAAGAGCGTCGTCCCGGCGGCGGAGGTCGCGGTGGCGGTCGCGGCGGATTCGGCGGCGGCGGCGGTCGCGGCGGCGGCGGTGGTCGCTGCAGGTATTAAATCGTAATCGACCTGTAGATTGATAGTCGATTCAAGCTTTACCCTATTTGATATTTAACAAAAAGAGTCCTTTAAAGGGCTCTTTTTGTCGTCCATGATTCTCACCGCCGTATGTAAGTCTCTCATGGCAACCTTTATCCCGACCTACAAGCCCGCCGCACATAATCTGCATCAGTCTGGTTTCCGGACACATGACCCTGTATAATGCTATTCCTAAGAACCCTGTTAGGAGGAAATCGCATTTTGCTAGAAAAAGCCACGGTTATCACCCTGGGCTGCGCAAAAAACTCAGTAGACAGCGAACACATAAAAGGTTCCCTCGTTAAAAGCGGATTATCCTTAACAGAAGACCCTGAAAACGCAGACTATATTATCATTAATACCTGCGGTTTTATTGAAGCCGCAAAACAAGAATCCATAAATACCATCCTTGAGTTGGTTGAGTTAAACAACGGCCCGAAAAAGAAAAAAATCGTTGTAACCGGCTGCCTTGCCCAGAGATACTATAACGAGCTCTTAAAAGAAATCCCTGAAATCGATCTAGTAGTCGATATATCCAGGGAATATGAGATAGCGGATATGCTCAAGAACGGTACGGTTACCGGCAATGATATAGCTACCGGCAATGGCCCGGCTTCACCGGTACGCGATTTTTCCGCGTATCCCCAGCGGATTCTCTCAAGTCTGCCGTATGCGTATCTGCAGATAGCGGATGGCTGCAACAACAGGTGCTCATACTGCGCCATCCCGTTAATAAGAGGCACTTATAAGAGCAAGCCCATAGAGCAGGTCGTCAAAGAGGCGCACTGGCTCGACGCCAACGGAATAAAAGAAATAAATATCATCGCACAGGACACCGGCAACTACGGATATGATCTTTACGAGCGAAAAAGCCTCACCGACCTGCTCAAAACCCTTACCGGCTTTACCAACGCAGAGTGGATAAGGCTTTTGTATTTGCAGCCTTACAACATAAACGATGAACTCATCGAGGTAATAAACGGCAACCGTTTAATTCTGCCGTATATCGATATCCCGTTCCAGCACGCAAGCCCGAAGATTCTACGCGCCATGAACCGCCATGGTGCGGGTTCTGATTACCTGGGACAAATCGCATGGTTGCGCCGGATGATCCCCGACGTAGTGCTGCGGACTTCAATTATTGTCGGCTTCCCGGGTGAAACGGATGCGGACTTCGAGGAGTTAATCGAGTTCGTTAAGAAAGCCGACTTCGATTACCTCGGCGTCTTTGAATACTCCCCTGAAGAGGGGACAAAAGCGGCCGAACTCAAAGGTAGGGTTTCCGAAGACACCGTTAAAGAAAGATACCATGAATTAAGCGCTTTGCAGGATTCGCTAAGCCAAAGGCGAAGTTTGCAGAGAGTCGAAAAAGTTCACGATGCGCTCATTGAAAACATCGTGAAATCCGAAGAAGGTCTATTTGAGGCTAGAGCCTGGTGGCAAGCCCCAGAGGTGGATGGGTTTACCTATGTCACCGGCTCGTCACATCCAGGCCAAATTATCAAAGTATATATCGACGAGTTTGACGGCTGTGATTTTCACGGGAAAATTGTTATCTAATTATTATCTGATTATTGATTTGTGACGGAGGACTAGGTGGGCCTGGCAAATAAAATAACCATATCTCGGATACTATTCGTGCCCATTTTTATGGCATTCTTGCTTTTGGCGCCCCAACCTGCAGGCTCCTACATCGCCGCAGCGATATTCACATTTGCAGCCATCACCGACACAATCGACGGCTACGTCGCGAGAATGCATAAGCAGGTAACCGTCTTCGGCCAGCTCATGGACCCCCTTGCCGACAAATTGCTGGTATCCGCCGCACTGATCTCTCTCGTCCAGCTCTATAAACTTTCCGCATGGGTTGTTGTGATAATTATAGCCAGGGAGCTTGCCGTAACGGGCCTACGATTGGCGGCCCTGGCCGAAAATAAAGTAATCCCGGCAAGTAAATGGGGAAAGATAAAAACTATTTCGCAGATTATTGCTATAATTGTAATTATCCTAAATGTTCCAATAGGGATATTCGGAAAATCCTTAGGGTGGCTGCTGATGTTCGTAGCCGTAGTCCTGACGATCCTTTCGGGAATCGACTACTTCATTAAATCTCGCACTGTTTTGTCCCAGCCGTCCGAGGCGCGAGGTAAATAAGATGCAATACCACATTATAACGGTCGGCTCAGAGTTAACGCTCGGCCTATCGGTAAACACAAACGCCGCATTCATAGCAAAGAGACTAGGCCGCGAAGGCTTTACTTGCAATTGCCAGGTGAGCGTGCCCGATAACCTGCATTTAATAGCAAAAGCCATCAGCGAGTCGCTCGTAGACGCGCATGGGGTCATAGTGACCGGCGGATTAGGCCCGACAGCAGATGATATCACCCGTGAGGCTATATGTGAGGCCGTGGGCTGCGAACTCGAGTACCGGCCGTATCTTGCAGAGGTAATAAAGGAACGATACGGGACGCGGAATAACCCCTTGCCTGAGATCACATTTCGGCAGGCATACCTGCCGTCAGGCGCTACTGCAATTACACCGACCATAGGCAGCGCCCCCGGTATCCTGCTGGATAAAGGCGGTAAATACATCGTATCGCTCCCAGGGGTTCCGCGCGAAATGGAAGCCATGATAGAGCACGACGTCATCCCGTGGCTTAAGTCAAAATTCAGCAATGGCGAGTATTATAGGCTGCGGGTTTTGCGCACAACGGCCAGGACTGAGGCATCGCTTCAGGAACACGTCGAGGATCTGATGACCGCCTCTCCCGATATAAGCGTCGGTATTATCGCTTCACCGGGCGAGATTCAGCTGCAGCTCCTGGCTAGAGGAACAGATGAGAATATTGTCTCACGAACGCTCAACGAAGCTGAAGCAAAATTCACAGAGCGTCTTGGCAATATCGTCTTCGGGTTTGACGATCAGACAATCGAAGAAGTAGTAGGCGATCTACTTAAGAAACACGGCCTTAAACTGGCCCTGGCTGAATCATGTACCGGTGGTTTAGCTTCGAAAAAAATAACCGACATACCCGGAAGTTCAGAATATTTCCTGGGGAGTATTGTCTCTTATAGTAACGGTGCAAAGGAGTCTCTTCTGAACGTGTCAAATCAAACCCTCCTCAGGCACGGCGCCGTAAGCGCTGCATCCGCTCTCGCGATGGCTGCAGGCGCTCGTGAAAAGTTCGGAGCCGATATCGGCCTTAGCATAACGGGGATAGCCGGACCAAGCGGGGGGACCGCCGACAAACCTGTTGGACTAGTATATATTGGGTTATATCACAAGGCTACAAGCTATACCAACAAGTTTGTCTTCTTTGGTTCAAGAGATATTATTCGGCTCAAAAGCGCCAACGCAGCACTTGATATGCTTCGCTACTACATTTTGGACAACTTTGAGCAACCGGCGGGTGATACGTCGTAATGCTACGCCTATTTATAGGTATCGAGCTGCCCTTACAAATTAAACATATGCTTAACGATATTTCGGAAACCCTTAAAAACCGGCTCGACAGCACCGCACGCTGGGTCGCAAAAGATAACATCCACCTCACACTTAAATTTCTGGGCGACACGCCTGAAGATAAGGTCGATGCGATCGAGACGGCTGTAGAGGTCGCCGTACAGGAATTCAGAAAATTCTATTTTACTCTCGGCGAGATGGGCGCGTTCCCAAACGCCAGAAAGGCGCGCGTAATCTGGGTGGGGATCTATCACGGCGCGCCGGAACTCGTTGAACTCGGTAAGGCGATAGAAATATCCCTGGAACCCCTCGGCTACAAGCCCGAGCTTAAAGAGCTCAAGCCCCATATCACGCTCGCCAGACTAAAAGTCACAAAACCGGTCGATGAGGCCTTATCACATATACCACCCGAAACATTCCCCGGCCGCGTGATCAATGTGGACGGGTTAACAATATTCGAAAGCCACCTGAAA
>NZ_PFNG01000065.1:0-3739 GCF_002791875.1 Candidatus Aquicultor secundus
TATTTAATTACGGCTTAGTGCTATGCTTTAGTTGTGCTGGTTTACTTTGGTTTTGTTTATATTTTAGCCCTTATTTGGCGGGAGTTTTGCAACAGGCTCCTAGCTCTTCTAAGGCTATCTTCAAAGAAACGCAAACCTCAGCAATACCTAGCGTATGAGCCATAAAGAGGTTCTCGACTCGGTTGTGTCGCCTTGCCCAATTAATCTGTTTCTTGTTTACGCCACATTTTGCAGCGATAACCTCAATACCTACACTATCTAAAGCGTACACCGCCTGGGATGAGCCAAAATCAACCGGCTGATAAATCCTGTCTAAGACTTTGTGCTGATAGAGTTTCTGTAGGCGTTGATTGCAGGCTGAGGTGGTGCTAAAGAAAAGCCTTTCGATTTGGTCACGTCTTAAAAACCTGTTCTCGTAAACGGTTAGGATGATCTCGATGTCTCTTGACTGTAAAACCATCCTTTGAAAATCCTTTGTTCGCTTGTGTCTCGGAAATTTTCCCATGTGTCCTTCCTTTCTATATAGATTTCATCCTTTTAAGAAAATTGACGGAAGGAGGGGTCGGGGGAGGAATTCCGTCAATTTTGACCCGGAACGAAGTGGAGGCTGCAACGTCGGGCGTTAAGCCCGACTACCCGCGCTTTGCCCCTGAGGAACGAAGGGGTGTAGCGAAGCGGAAGGTGCAACCCAAAGGGCGGGTAGTCGGGGTTCAAAGCCGCATCAAAAAAGCTGTTGCGGATTTGAGCCCCGACGTTGCCTGGTTGTGAGTGGGCTCGATGCCCCTCACGAGCAGCCTTCCTCCCCCGATAAGCTTTCATCTCCTTTCCTCACTTGTTTTTTAAGGTATTGTTTTGGCTTATCGTTACCGGAAACCAAGGGTAATGCAGGGTCAGTTGCAAGGGTTTTATCCTCTTCAAGATGAGCATCTTCGCTGGATTCTTTAAGGTCCTCTTCTAGCAAAAGCTCCTCAGCAAGAGCAATAAAAGCCATAGCCAGCTTTGAAAAATCAGCCTCTATTTCTTTTTTGCTTTTTAACTGAGCGTAAAATCTCATCTAAACCTCTTGCTTCTTAGTGTTGCCAAAATATCATACGTTTATGATATTCCTGGTTAAAAATAAAATCGCATCTAAGTTTTGCGATTTTCCTGCTTAGCATGTTAAGGGATACTTGAAATCCGGTTGACAAACAACCAATATCGTAATAATATTATAAACATCTGATAGCTGTCAATACGGCAAAAATACAAAATAATAGCCTGTATTGACTATGGTAGGTTGTCAGAACTACTATAAACAAGCGAAAGATATCACATTATTATGATTAAGGAGTCATTATGGGGTTCGGCGATAAATTAAGAGCCATACGGCTACAAAAAGGAATCACCCAAGAAAAGATCGCTGACAAGCTTGGTTATCAAACCAACAGCTACGTAAGCTCTGTTGAGAATAACAAGTTTATTCCAACGGAGGATAAGCTCAAGACTTGGGCGGAAGCTATGGGAATGCCCTGGGAAGAAATGCAGGACCTTCTTTTAGAGCAAGAACTTGAGGAATTAGGAGTTACCGATCCTGGTTTTCAGATGATGCTAAAAGATGTACCGAGTATGACCTATGAGGAGAAACGCTCCATCCTCGACGCATATCAAATGGTCTTACTTGCCCGGGCTAAGAAATTAGAGAGACAAGACAACTAACAAGAGAGCATATGAATATAGCAAGGAAAACAGCATTAGAAGTAGTTGAAAAATACGGAAACGGTCTTCAGGGTATTTTAGATGCTGAAGGCGTTCAGATTATTTACTTTGCCTTGGCTGGCCGCCTAAAAGAACTCTATTTTGGCGATTTTATTATCCTAAAATCAGGACTGCCTGAAGCCGAGAGACATGAGCTGATTGCCCATGCGCTAGGACATCATTTTCTACATGCTGGCAATCATTTCTTTGTTTCAACCAGCGATACCAATCCCTGGGATAAACTGCAAGAGCGGCAAGCTGAAGTATTTGCCGCTTATCTTTTAATGCCTAAGGTGAACAACTTAAGTGTTCAAGAGATCGCAAATAGCTTCACAGTAACAGAAAAGTTTGCAAGCTTTCGCTTAAAACTTTTGAAGGCCTATAAGCAATAGGCTGCATAAAATATCAGCTCAATAGGAGTCTTTATATGAATTGCTTAATTTATCTTCGAGTTTCAACCAAAGAACAAGCCCAAACTGATGAAAAAGAGGGCTACTCTATCCCCGCTCAAAGAGAGGCTTGTCTTAGATATATCCGTGAACGAGGGTTCAACCTAGTTGATGAGTATGTGGATCGTGGCGAGTCTGCCCGTTCGGTAGACCGCCCTCAGCTACAAGAAATGCTCTCTCGTATAAAGAAGGATCTGACGATTGATGCCATAGTGGTACACAAAATTGATCGACTTGCCCGCAACATGGAAGATCACGTTGCGATAAAGGCAATCCTGAGGCGAAAAGATGTTTCCTTAATCTCGGTTGTTGAAAATATCGAGGATAGCGCCTCTGGTCGATTAGTTGAAGGTATCCACGCTTTAATGGCTGAGTTCTATTCGTCGAACCTCGCGATGGAGGTTAAAAAGGGCTTAAACCAAAAGGCGAAAAACGGCGGCTGGCCGGGTCTTGCACCGTTAGGGTACAAGAATGAAAGGGTGAAAATTGAAGGCCGGGAAATTTCCAAGATTGTAATCGACAAAGAAAGAGCACCTCACATACGCAAAGCCTTTAAGCTTTATGCTACCGGCGACTACTCGCTGACCGAACTACGGGATATATTAACAGCAGACGGCTTAACAGGTATGGTAACTAAATCATACATGGGAAAACCGGTTAGCAAATCAAAACTCGCTACACTTCTCCAGAACAAGTTCTATATCGGAGTTGTTCCGTGGAAGAACATGGAGTTTAAGGGAAACCATGAGCCGCTGATTTCAAAAAACTTATTTGAAAAAGTTCAGGAAATAATAAAAATACACGACCATGCTGGCGAGCGGAAACGGAAACATCCGCACTATCTCAAAGGTACGGTCTATTGCGGTGAATGCGGCTCCAGAATGTCATACATCGTCGCTAAAAAACAATATGCTTACTACTATTGCCTCGGGCAGAAGAAGCATAAAGGCTGTAGTCAAAAATACATAGCCATCGAAGATATCGAAAAGGCTATTGAGCAGTTCTACAAAGACATACAACTGCCGAAGGAATGGGCTGATAAAATTATAGTTAATTCGAGAAAAGAACTTGCTGAACGAGAGCTAGACATCTTAAGGGAAAAAGAATTCTTAAATAAGCGTATCAGTAAACTAAACCGCGAGCGTCAAAGGCTGCTAGATGCATATTTAGCCGAAGCTTTAGCAGTCGATCTCCTAAAAAAGGAACAAGGCCGGATATCAAAAGACCTTCTTGAATCCGAATCACGACTCGAAGCTTTATCTGCAAGAAATGACCATTTCGAGAAGATTGTAGATATGTCTATCAAGATGGCTTCTAACTGCCATCTTGCTTACAAGAAATCATCGCCAAAAGTTAAGAGAATGCTTAACCAAGCCTTCTTCAAAAAGATATATATAAAAGACGAAAAGGCCAGCACCACTGAGTTTGCTGAGCCTTTCGATCTTATTTTTTGCCCTAGTTTGAATAAGGACTCTCTGGTCGGGGCGACAGGATTTGAACCTGCGACCACACGGCCCCCAGCCGTGTGCGCTACCAAACTGCGCTACGCCCCGTTT
>NZ_PFNG01000241.1:0-3521 GCF_002791875.1 Candidatus Aquicultor secundus
AAGGGCTTTTGAGAGTAAGGGCTTTGATGTAGAGGGCCAACCAGGATGTCATTCTGAAGGAGCGAAGCGACTGAAGAATCTTGGGTGCAGAAACCTTCTTCTTAGGCAGGAGGGTCTAAGCTTAGATAGAGCTAGAATGAAGATCTCTTAGTTAGGTGTATAAAAGCTTAGACATACTCAGTGACAGAAGTACGTGAGTGCCCGCTAGATTCTTCACTTCGTTCAGAATGACAGTAAAAGGTTAATCGTGGGCTATAGGCCTTTGCCGGCTAAAGGTTGGTTGGTTTGGGTAGTAATATTTGGGTAGTAATGGTAGTAATATTTGGGTAGTAATATTAGTGTGATGAAATATTAGTGTGATGACTGTTAACGGATGATTAAGTGTTCGGATACCCGGGATATTCGTTCTTGTTAGTGTTGGATATATAGCGGGGATGGATGTATATTTAATTAGATTGGGTGCCTGAATATCTTAAAGACAGGTGGGTGCCGGTGTGGATGAGAAAGGTATTATGTATATGGCACGTCGATTTTGGGAGACGTTAAGCGAGTTTATAGTTTTGGCCGTTATCGCGTTTGTGCTGGCGTTTGGTATTCGGACGGCGGTTGCGGAGCCGAGGCTGGTCCCGACAGGGTCGATGGACCCGACGATAGCTCCCGGTGATCGTATCTTCACCGTAAAAGCACTGTACTATTTTGAAGAACCGCACCGTGGCGATATTGTCGTCTTTAAAGTGCCGAAACAGGTCAACTCCGACCCCGATGCCGCTCCTTTTGTAAAGCGGTTAATAGGGCTTCCCGGTGATACGGTCGAAGTCCGTGACGGTGTGCTGTATGTAAACGGCAAGGCCTATAAAGTTGCTGCAGCGCGTACTCCCCAATACTCGTACGGGCCGGTCAAGGTAAAGGAAGGCATGCTGTTTGTGCTGGGGGATAACCGTAACCAGAGCTACGACAGCCATGAGTGGGGCTTTGTCCCGGAGGAAAACGTGATTGCGAAAGCCGTCTGCGTATTTTGGCCGCTCGATCACTTAAAAGTGCTTAAATAGATTCTGCAAGTAATTACGTAAATGGACCAAGTATTCCTCAAAATTCATGGTAACGGGGTAATGCATGCGTGGCAAGGATTGTGCAAGAACACGGCGCGGTAGAGATTCATATCACGGGCACCGTCCAGGGCGTGGGTTTTCGTCCTCATGTCTATAGGCTGGCATCTATCCTGGGCTTGAGCGGCTGGGTCATCAACACAACCGCCGGTGTTACCGTACGGCTCGAAGGCCCCAAAGAAACCATCGCATCATTTCAGGAACGACTTCGTACCTCTCCCCCGCCGCTTGCGACCATCGAGAGCTTTACTGCATATGATGTAGAATCCGAAGGGTTTAGCGCCTTTTTTATCCACGAAAGCAAGCCTGCGCCCGATACCGAGATATCCATTCCGCCGGACATCAGCACCTGCGCCGATTGCCTGCGCGAATATCGCGACCCCGGTGATCGCAGGTACGGATATGCCTTTACCAACTGTGTAAACTGCGGCCCCCGTTTTTCTATTACACGCACAGCGCCTTACGACCGCAAAAACACATCCATGCATGCCTTTGAGCTGTGCGAGAACTGTGCTCAAGAGTACGCCGATCCTATGAACAGGCGTTTTCATGCCGAGCCCAATGCCTGCCCTGTGTGCGGCCCAAAAGTAGCACTGACGTCATCCGATGGAACACCGCTGGACGGCGGTATGGAAACGGCCAGAGAATTGCTAAAACAAGGCAAGATTCTCGCGATAAAAGGTGTCGGCGGATACCATCTGGCCTGCGACGCAACGAATGATGATGCGGTCGGGCTGCTTCGTGACCGTAAAAAGCGCGAAGCCAAGCCGTTTGCGCTGATGTGTCGCGATTTGGATACGGTGAGGTCGCACTGTGTGGTGTCGACCGATGAAGAACACCTTTTGACCTCGCCCGCGCGCCCGATTATCCTTTTGAAGCGCACTCCCTTAGGTGGGCTTACCGACGTGATTGCGCCGGGGCTTGATGCGCTTGGAGTAATGCTCCCCTACACGCCACTTCACTACGGGCTTTTCGATGTTGATCTATCGGTGCTGGTTATGACCAGCGCAAACATTAGCGACGACCCGCTCATCCTCACCGAGGAGGACGCTTACCGGCAGCTTGGTGACCTCGCAGACATATTTGTCGTGCACAAGCGCGAGATCGTAAACCGGGGCGACGATTCGGTTATTATGCTTTTTAATGGTGGGCCGTATTTTATCCGGCGTGCGAGGGGATATGTTCCTCAGGGGATACAGCTTCCGTGCACCATCCCGCCGGTTTTTGCCGCCGGTGGGGACTTAAAGAGCGTATTTGCTTACGGCCGGGAGAAAAAGGCGGTCCTCAGCCAGTATTTCGGCGACCTGGATAACCTTAAAAACGTCGAGGCCTACCTGGATGGGGTGCGCTTTTTCGCCGATTTTTTGAAGATTACCCCCGAGAAGGTGGTATGCGACCTGCATCCCGATTATGTGGGTGCGGGGTATGCTGAGCGCTATGCCGAGAAGCTTGGGGTTCCCTTAATTAAGGCGCAACACCACAAGGCGCATTTCGCCTCGGCTATGGCGGACGCCGGGCTTAACGAGAAGGTCTTAGGAGTTGTATGCGACGGCACCGGCTACGGTGACGATGGCTCGATCTGGGGTTGTGAGTTTTTCCACGGCGACTATGAGAGCATCGACCGGGTTGCATCCCTTGAGCCGTTTATGCAGCCGCGCGGCGACGGCGCGGTAAAATATCCCCTGCATATGGCAGCTGTTTTACTGTATTCTCTCTGGAAGGACGAGAAAAAGCTGCTGCAGGTTTTGCCTGAGAGCGCCGATTTGATGCCGTTTGTCCGGGCGCAGACCGTAAATAATAATTTAAGCATTGCCTCATCGAGCTGCGGCCGGCTGTTCGATGCCGCCGCCGCCCTGTGCGGCTTTACATCCAAATCCACTTACGAAGGTGAGGCCGCGATGCGCATGGAGGCCCTGGCAAGGTCATCTGGTCTCGTGCTTAACAACGTTGTGCCTTACGCTTTTGCTATCCTTGAGGATGATATAGCGCGCCTCTCCTGGAGTTTTCTGGATGAGATGGCGGAGGATAAACGTAAAGGGGCGGGCCCCACTATGCTCGCCACACGCTTCCACCGTACCTTTACGACGGCGCTTAATGATATGATTGAGAAGCTAACGGCCCGGTATATGACGCAAAAAGTGGTATTTTCTGGCGGGACATTTCAGAACCGCCTTATTATAGATATACTTGCCAAGGAACTCCCGACAAAAGGAATCATGCCATATTTCCATCGCCGGGTTCCGACAAATGACGGGGGACTGGCATTGGGGCAGGTAATGTTGACAACCGCTGGTCAGTAGCAAACGGCATTTACTGTATGTCATTCTGAAGGAGCGATTAGCAAATAGTGAACGGCGATTAGTTGTCATTCTGAGGGAGCGATTAGCAAATAGTGAACGGCGATTAGTTGTCATT
>NZ_PFNG01000241.1:3650-7221 GCF_002791875.1 Candidatus Aquicultor secundus
TTCTTCACAACGTTTCAGG
Organism: Candidatus Aquicultor secundus; assembly: GCF_002791875.1. Lineage (NCBI taxonomy): Bacteria > Bacillati > Actinomycetota > Candidatus Aquicultoria > Candidatus Aquicultorales > Candidatus Aquicultoraceae > Candidatus Aquicultor > Candidatus Aquicultor secundus. The sequence continues at coordinate 3,670 of NZ_PFNG01000241.1, forward strand.
ATGACAATTGCTAGCGCTCAGAATGACATAGGGCCGGTAGTTCGTTATTTTAAGATTTATTGCAGGAGGAAGCATACATGTGTTTGGCTGTGCCGGCGAAGATCGTTGAGATAGACGAAGCGACGTTCTCTGCGAGCATCGATGTTATGGGCAATATCAGGAAAATCAGCGTAATGCTCACCCCGGAGGCCAAGCTTGGCAGCTGGGTGCTGGTGCATGCGGGGCAGGCGATTAATGTCGTCTCGGACGAAGAAGCCCGGGCATCACTCGAGATATGGGAGGAATTGCTGCGTGACGAGCAACAGTTTTAACGCCGCTGCGGGCATTATCGATGAGAAAAAGTATTTTCACCTGCTGGTCGAGAAGCTGCGGCAGATTGTCGTGCGACCCGTGAAGTTGATGGAGGTCTGCGGCACGCACACTATGGCGATCGGAAAGGCCGGTATGCGCGGGGTGCTTCCCCCCGAAGTGGAGCTTATCTCGGGACCCGGATGCCCCGTATGCGTTACCGCCGATTCGGATATCGACGCCTTCATGCGTCTTGCTAAAGACGAGCGGGTTATTCTGGCGACCTACGGCGATATGGTCCGGGTGCCGGGTACCGAAGGAAGCCTTGCCGAGCTGAAAGCCCAAGGTGCCGACGTGCGTGTGGTTTACTCCGCGCTTGAGGCGCTGGATTTTGCCCGCACAGAAGGCGATAAGGAAGTCGTTTTCTTAGGAATCGGGTTCGAGACGACCGCACCCGCCACGGCGCACGCCATAAAGACGGCAAAGGCCGAGAACCTATCCAACTTCAGCATTTATAATCTGCATAAAACCGTCCCCGAAGCGTTACGCGTGCTTCTTGAGGATGAGACGACTACGATCGACGGCTTTATCTTACCGGGTCATGTGAGCGTCATTATCGGCGAGACCCCATATGCGTTTATTGCTGAAGAATACGGCATCGCCGGGGCCATCGCCGGCTTTGAGCCGCCGGAGATCATGGCCGCGATCGTGAAGCTGGTCAAGGATATCAACGCGGAAACGCCGGTGATTTCAAATCTCTACCGCAAGGCGGTGCGCCCGGAAGGAAATGTTGTTGCGCAGAACCTGCTGCGAGAGATCTTTACGTCGGCCGATGCCGACTGGCGCGGCCTGGGCGTTATCCCTGGAAGCGGCCTTGCGCTAAGCAAAAATTACGAGCAGTTCGATGCAGCTCAAAAGCTTGGCATCGAGAAAATACAAGTTAAACTACATCCGGGATGCCGCTGCGGAGAAATCCTAAAGGGGATTATCAAACCGCGGCAATGCCCGCTTTTCGCTAAGCGTTGTACGCCGGAGAATCCGGTCGGCCCGTGCATGGTATCGTCTGAGGGAACATGCGCCGCATATTTTCTCTATCACGGGGGCGATGGGCATGTCGGATAAAATTCGCATGGCGCATGGGGGGGGCGGTGAGATGACGGCGCGCCTGATTGAGCAGGTCTTTTACGAAGCTCTCGGGGGCGATTTTAAAGAGGCCAACGACTCGGCCGTGCTCGAGCTTCCCGGCGGAAAAACCGCGTTTACCACCGACTCGTTTGTTATAAGCCCCTTGTTTTTTCCCGGCGGGGATATCGGCAAATTAGCATTTTGCGGGACCGTGAACGACCTGGCGGCTGCGGGCGCACAGCCCGTTGCGATATCCGCATCGTTCATCATCGAGGAGGGGATGGATATCGCCGACCTGAAACGAATCGCTACTTCTCTTGGCGATGTATCCCGTGAAACCGGAATTCCGGTTGTAGCCGGCGATACCAAAGTCGTCGACAAGGGGAGCGCCGACAAGGTCTTTATCACGACCGCCGGTATCGGCATCATTCCCGAGGGAATCGACTATCATCCGCGAAACATCCGGCCGGGTGACAAGATAATCGTCAGCGGTACTATCGGTGACCACGGCTATTGTATTACTGCGTTACGCGAGGGCATCGCGATTCAAAGTTCCGTTACGAGCGATTGCCGGCCGCTCCACGAGCTGGTGGCGCTCCTGTGCCCCCTTGCAGGGGACGTGCACACCGTTCGAGATGCGACGCGCGGGGGCGTCGGCACGGTGCTTAACGAGTGGGCGCGCCAAAGCGGCAACGGTATCCTCATCCGTGAAACCATGCTGCCGGTAAAAGATGAGGTAAAGGGCGGCTGCGCTCTGCTGGGCTTTGAGCCCATTTACCTCGCTAACGAAGGAAAGATGTTGTTCATAGTGTCTTATAACAAAGCCGAGGAGGCGCTTGCGTTGCTACAATCCCATTCCGCCGGGGTTGATGCTGCGGTTATCGGCGAAGTTACGGCCGGCAAACCGCAGGTAATCATGGAAACCGAGTGGGGCACCAGGCGGGTTGTTCCCGTTCCCCGGGGAGAGATCCTTCCAAGAATTTGTTAGACAAGGGAGGCAAGGGGGGCAAGGGGGACGGCAAGGGGGACGTTGTTTCCTCTGGGTCCTAAACTAAACGTAAATACAATCGGCTCTATCTTAGATGCTATTTATTCATATGGACAATTGTGCTAATATGCATAAAAAGCAAACGCTTAGGCAAAAAGGATACTTAGACTCATGCCAAGAGGCCCAAGGCTTGATATCCCTGGCGTGCTATACCACATAATCGGCCGGGGGATAGAGCGATGCGAGACATTTAAAGACGATAACGACAAAGATGCTTTCTTGTCCCGCTTAGGGGACATCCTACAAGAGACCTCGACTTTTATCTATGCATTTGCGCTAATTCCAAATCACTTCCATCTTCTGCTGCTACGGGGAGGTGTTCCAGTATCCAAAGTAATGCAAAGGCTTCTAACCGGCTATGCTATCTACTTCAATCGCCGACATCAAAGGGTGGGGCACCTGTTTCAAAACAGGTATAAGGCAATTATCTGCGAGCAGGATACCTACCTCTTGGAGCTTATAAGATATATCCACCTAAATCCGATAAGAGCGGGCCTGGTGGAGTCCATGTCAACTCTTATGCGCGACCCCCATTCAGGACATGCTTATCTAATAGGGAATAAAAAGGCCGTCTGGTATAATCCAGATATCGTCCTGTCTCATTTTGGAGCTACTGAGAAAGAAGCAAAGAGAAAGTACCTGGAATTCATGTCAGATGGAGTTTCAAGGGGAAGAAGGGCAGATCTTACCGGCGGTGGGCTGAAAAGGTCTTTAGGATATCCAAAAGAATATCCGAAAGAAAGATTTACCTATGATGAGAGGATATTAGGGGGAAGCGGTTTTGTTGAGGCAATACTCGGGGCTTATGAAGAAGTATCCAGAGGCAAGGTTGATTTCAACGCTTTGCTGCTGTCTACTTGCAGTCGCTTTGGCGTAACCGAAGATGAACTAAGGGGTGGTGCCAGGGTTAAGAAAGTAGCAGATGCAAGGGCGTATCTTGCCTACAAAGCCTCAAGAGAAGCCGGCATGGCCGGAAGTGAGATTGCGAGGTGGCTTGGTGCCACAAGATCAGCCGTATCGAAGATGATACGGAGGGGTGAAAGGCTAAGAGAAAGCATTCAAGAAGAGTGAGTTAGGACTCACAGGAAACA
>NZ_PFNG01000241.1:7247-8095 GCF_002791875.1 Candidatus Aquicultor secundus
CAATGGCGCCAACTGACCGAAAGGTTGTTGGTGTTTTTTTGTGATAGCGTGCAACGGGAGGTGCTGGTTTTGGAAGGTAGGAAGTACCGCGGAAATTACCGCAGGAACATATCTGGATGCGGTCTGGCCGGTATGATGAGCGAAGACGGCAGGTTGATGAGCGGGGAGCCGATTATCCGCGCAATGGAAGTTCTGCATGATCGCGCAAACGGTCTCGGTGGCGGATTTGCCGCGTATGGTATCTATCCGCATAAAAAAGAGTTTTATGCGCTGCACATCATGTACGACGACATAAGGGCCAAAGAGGCCACGGATGTGTTGCTTGATGAGCGCTTTGAAATCGACAGCGAAGAAACTATCCCAACGAGAAAGACCCCCGGGATTGGAAAAAGCCCGCTGCTCTGGCGCTATTTTGTGACCCCGAAAGCGGATAGGTGCACTACCGATACGTGTGAAGAGGATTTTGTAATCGACGCGGTTATGCACATCAACGAGAAAGTCGAGGGTGCGTTTATCTTCTCGTCGGGCAAGAACATGGGAGCTTTTAAAGCGGTGGGCTTTCCGGAAGACGTGGGCAGGTTCTATCGTCTCGACGAGTATGAAGCCTATACCTGGATCGGTCACGGCAGGTTCCCGACCAACACTCCCGGTTGGTGGGGAGGCGCACATCCGTTTACGATCCTTGACTGGGCGCTGGTGCACAACGGCGAGATCTCCTCATACGGTATCAATAAGCGCTACCTTGAGATGTTCGGCTACAAATGCACGATGCTTACCGACACAGAGGTGGGTGCGTATGCGTTCGACCTCCTGTTAAGAAAACATAAACTGCCGGTCGAGATCGCATG
>NZ_PFNG01000015.1:0-3694 GCF_002791875.1 Candidatus Aquicultor secundus
AACTAACCTTCTAAGCCTTGGATATAACGTCTCCGAAATCGCGTCTGTTCTCTGTATATCGCCGTATACAGTTAGGCGTCACCTATCATACATATATGAAAAGCTCGGTATTCGAAGTCAGATTCAGCTGGTAGTACTGTATTTTAATGGCAACGGTAAGGCAGAAAAGGATACTCGCTATGATACCGGCAAGCAATGCCTATTATCAAAAAGAGAGGCGGAGGTATTGGTTCTCTATAACCAAGGGTTGGTTTCTAAGCAAATAGGCGAAGCACTATTCATATCGGATTCTACCGCACGTGAGTACCTAAGACGAATTAGAAAAAAACTCGGGGTTGACTAATAAATACTAAACTATGAAAGTTAGAGCATCTCTCTTGAGAGTATAATCGAGAGCAAAGCTCAACATACTGTTTAAAGTTAAACGCCAAACATTGTGGGCTATGTTAATTATAGGAAGCGTTATTAATCTTAGAGAACAGGTGGGTCTGTGGATAATAGGTTGATTTTGCATATTAGAGATCTAAACAAAAAGTACGACAAGTTTGCCTTAAAAGACATAAACATCGAATTGCCAACCGGTAGTATTATGGGGTTTATCGGTCCCAATGGCGCGGGAAAAAGCACGACGATCAAGTCCATCCTCAATATAATACCCTTTGACAGCGGTCGGATATTAATTAACGGAATGGACAACATAAAAGACGAGATTAAAACCAAGCAAATTATAGGGTACGTAGGAGAACAGTTAAACCTCTACAACGAGGTTTCCGCCTACAAAATCTATAAATTCGTAAAAAAATACTACCCGGAGTGGGACGATTCGTTTTTTCATCAGCTGGTAAATAAATTTGGATTAGATTTAAACAAGAGAATAAAGGAGCTCTCCAAAGGAACCGGCGTAAAATTTGCGTTATCGTTGGCGTTGTCCCACCATCCAGAACTTCTAGTCCTTGATGAACCTACATCTGGGTTAGATCCTGTAGTTAGAAATGAAGTGTTAGACATACTCTTGGGCATCGTGAATACCGAGGGCTGCTCGGTGTTTTTTTCCTCGCATATAACTGAGGACATTGTAAAGGTTGCAGATTACGTTACTTATATAAACGATGGAACAATTCTCCTGAGCGACTCAAAAAAGAACATCCTAGAAAACTACAAAAGCCTGGAGTTTGCTGACGATATCCCAGAAAGCGTAAAGAGGCACTTAAAATTCTACAGGAATAATACCGCGATCATAAACAACCTGGACGAGCTTTTGGCATGTTGCTCTAAGGAATTTAATGGCAGTAAGGTCGTATCTAGGGCCGCTGCGTTAGACGACATATTGTTATTTTTAATCGAGGAGGACGCCGCTCATGCTGAACTTAATAGTTAAGGATCTCGTTTTCAATGCAAGGCAGGTACTCATAGGGTTACTTATGTCGATGTTTGGGTTCTTAACAATACTTGATGGACCTAAGTACGCGGCGATCGGGCTCTTTATGGTTCCGGCCCTTTTGTTCAGTCAAATTGTTGGCAAAAGCTGCTATATGGAGGATAAAGACAATGCTTTTAAGTTCTTAAAATCACTACCGATTTCAAAAAACAACGTAGTGATTTCCAAATATGTAGAGTGCATCATTACCCTGGTATGTTCTTATGTGTTTATGTATTTGGTTAACCTTGCCTTAACTTCATTGGGATTATCTAAGTATGTTTTTAATTTTAATCTCGTAGCATATATGGCAAGCGTGCTCTTATTATATTTCTCAGTGTATCTTTGGATCTTCTTTAAGTATAATTTTGCAAGCGCACAGCACTCTACTTTTTTTATCCTGATGGGCTCCGTCGCTTTTTACAAAATTCAAGATTATTTAAAGATAACTTCAATAAAGATTCCGGGGTTTTTTACGGGCATTAATACGTCCTATACGTTGTTCGCCGTAGCGCTGGCAGCATTTATCGTATTAATCAAGTTATCTATTAATGCATTTTTAGCCAAGGAATAATGTAAGGCCGGTTTCTGATCCGGGACACATAGCTCATCAATACCGCCCGGGCTTAAGGTTTGATCCCCCGCTCGCCGGCCCACCTGTCCACCATAGCGTACGCTTCTTCTTTGGTATTGATTTCTCCCTCAAGCTTTGCATCAAGGAGCAGATTTAATATTTCACCGACCAGGGGCCCGGGCTTTATGCCGAGATATTGCATAATCTCGTGGCCGTCGATCGGCGCTCTGATCTTGGCGGTCTCCTCGGCCTCCTCAAGGCTTAAAATGCGCTCCTCCAGCTCATCGAAAACCTGAAGCGCGTCCCGCATCTTGCGCGGATTCTTAGTGGTACAATCGGCGCGAATCAGCTCGTTAAGCTTATCCCGCAGCTCACCCGCATCCTTGATATACCTGCGCACGGCCTTATCCGTCCAGCCCATCCTATATGTATACACCCTCATGTGAAGGTAAATAAGACCGGTAACCCCATCGATAATTGCCCCGGGATACTTCAATGCGCGCAACCGGCGCTTTGCGATGGAGGCGCCGACGGCATCATGATTGTAAAACGTTACCTTGCCCTCGATGATTTCCTTAGTCTCTGGCTTGCCTATGTCATGAAAGAGCGCCGCAAGCCGAAGCACCAGATCGGGCTCTACCCGCTCGACGACCGTAAACGTATGCTCAAGGACGTCCTTGTGGTGGTGCTCAGGGTCCTGGGTTATCTTTAGATTCGACAATTCAGGAACAAACTCGCTGCTCAAGCTTGTGCTTAAGAGTAATCTCAACGCCTTTACCGGGTCGCGCCCGGTGAGAATCTTTGAGAACTCATCGCGTATCCGCTCGCTCGATACCCTGGCAAGCTCACCCCTATAAAGGGTTATCGCCTCTTCGACCTCCGGCGAAAGATGCATCCCCATTGTCGAGACAAAGCGAACCGCCCTCATCATGCGTAACGGGTCGTCGGTAAAGCTTTGCTCGGGGCTCATCGGGGTACGAAGCACCCGGTGAATGAGGTCTTCCTGACCGTTGAACGGGTCGATCAACCGTCCCTCGGGAAGCTCGAGCGCCATCGCGTTTACCGTAAAGTCGCGTCGTGAGAGGTCGTAATAGATATCGGTTTCAAAGCTCACCTGCGGGTGGCGGGTTTGATCCGCATATACCTCGCTCCTCAGGGTGGTTATCTCTATCTTTAAGTGACCTTTGCTTAAGCCGACCGTCCCAAACCGAATCCCAATCAACCAGAGATTATCGGCCCATGCCTTAACAATTGCGATGATCTCATCGGGGATGGCATCGGTCGTAAAATCGAGGTCTTCGTGAAACTTACCGAGTAATGCATCCCGTACCGTCCCACCCACCAGGTAGAACTTCTTGCCGGCCCTCTCAAAAAGCATGCTAAGCTCCTGGACGATCGGGTGTTTAAACGACGGTAGTAAATTATCTAAATTAAGAGGCTCCTCTATCGTATATCCTCCTCGCGTTTTTACAGATACTGATAATCAAGCAACATTATTTTACAGATACTGCTAATCGAGCAACAGTATTAATGTACCAGATGAGGGCGGATATTAAAAACCCCTTGCACTACTTTGGCAGCCAAACGGTTGTGGCTTGTTCACCGGTTTAGACCATCGAACCGAGCGGATTATCGAGATAGGGGGGCTTAGGCAACCCGCCCCATCCACTGGAACAAACGCTTGCTTAACGTCTCGACCTCAG
>NZ_PFNG01000249.1:0-9035 GCF_002791875.1 Candidatus Aquicultor secundus
CCGGCCGGGTTGGACGGTCGGGTATCAATCGGTCGGTTTGTTTATTGTAGGTAGCCTTACCTGCCAGTAAGAGGATCTTAGTACGGGTGAAGGACGGGGCTGATTGTCTAATTACCATAAAATACCAGGTTAAAGCAGGAGTGGCTTCTTCATAAAACACGGTTTTATTGTTAATGTTTTGGCAATGTTTTTACCTGAGAAGGTTGCTTTTTTTGCTTGGGTAGGATAAGGTTATTGCCAAGGTTAAGGTTAAAATAAACTATATCTGTACTAGAGAGAGCTGCACATAAGTCTAAAGTAATAGTCGAGGTAATGGAAGGGAGGCTTTATGATGTTAGATGCTGGCGCCAATTATCTAGCTGTGATCAAAGTAGTCGGAGTAGGAGGGGGCGGCACCAACGCCGTCAACCGGATGATTGAAGCCGGCTTACGCGGCGTTGAATTTATAGCCTGTAATACGGATGCACAGGCTTTATTAATGTCTGACGCCGATTACAAAGTACATATTGGCGCGAATCTAACAAAAGGCCTAGGAGCAGGGGCCGACCCGGAGATCGGATTCCAGGCGGCAGAAGAAAGCAGAGAGGATATTAAGGAAGCACTGCAAGGCGCAGATATGGTTTTTATTACTGCAGGAAAAGGCGGCGGCACCGGAACTGGGGCCGCGCCGGTTATAGCGGGGATAGCCAAGGACATAGGGGCATTAACGGTAGGAGTTGTTACGCGGCCGTTCAGCTTTGAGGGAAGAAAACGTTCGATGCAGGCCGATGAAGGCATTATGAAGCTCCGTGAGAAAGTCGACACCTTAATCATTATTCCTAACGATAGGCTGCTTCACGTAGCCGAAAAGAAGACCTCGATTATCGAAGCATTTAGGATGGCCGACGACGTACTTCGTCAGGGTGTCCAGGGTATAACCGATTTGATTACCGTTCCAGGCTTAATCAACCTGGATTTTGCCGATGTCAGGACTATTATGTCTGACGCAGGCTCGGCGCTTATGGGTATCGGCGTATCAAGCGGCGAGAACCGCGCCGTTGAAGCCGCAAATAGCGCTATCGCAAGTCCGCTGCTCGAGGCGTCCATCGACGGCGCGCAGGGTGTTCTTCTCAATATCTCGGGCGGCTCGGACCTCGGTCTCTTCGAGGTAAACGAGGCCGCGGAAGTTATCGCTAATGCGACGCATCCGGAAGCAAACATCATCTTCGGTGCGGTTATTGATGATACACTCGGTGACGAGGTACGGGTTACCGTCATCGCAACGGGGTTTGATCTCAGAAAGCAGGATAAACTCGAGTTTGTACAAAAAGCAACTCCCGAGGAGTCGTCTTCAACTATCCCAACGTTTGACACGGAAGACCTAGATATCCCGACATTCTTAAGAAGAAGATAGGGAGCGTTTGGTTCCCATATCGTGACGATGAATTCTACAACCGCCCGCGGTAAGCCGGCGGTTTTCTGTTTTAAGGGTCCAGAGGCCGGGGGCCAGAATCCGGAATGGTGTGGGCCGAGAGAGTGAGTCTTAGTAGGCAGTAGGGAGTATGCGGTAGGCAGGGTGCTTATGGAAAAAGATATAAGTACACATATAAATACATATAATACAGGTAATTATGGCCTCACGTTTGAAAAGTCGGGCGGGGTTGATTATTTTATTTCGAGGCCTCTGCTTGATGAGCATAATATCCTTGTAGTGTTTACGACGCGGCGGGGTGGCGTGAGCACCGACCCATATGCATCGCTTAACCTTGCGTTTCATGTTGGGGACAATCCGGACAATGTGATTAAAAACAGGGATATAGTCTGTCGCCGGCTCGGCCTGGATGCTGCTCGCATGGTATGTGCCGAGCAGGTCCACGGCGCCGAGGTGGCGGTCATTGGCAAATTTGAGGCCGGACGGGGGGCCGTGTCCCTTAAGGATTCTGTCCCCGGCGTCGATGCGCTTATTACCGCCGACCCATTCATCCCATTAACCTTGTTTTTTGCCGATTGTGTGCCGGTTGTTTTGGTTGAGCCAAACAAACGCGTAATTAGCGTCGTTCATGCCGGCTGGCGTGGAATGTATGGGGAAGTTATCGGAAACTCTATCCGCATGATGGTTTCGACATACGGGGTGCACCCCAGTAACTTTACTGCGTTTATCGGCCCCGCAATCGGCGGTTGCTGTTATCAGGTAGGCGCCGACGTTGCAGAAAAGTTCTCGCATAAATTCACACATACCGCAAGCTGGTTGAATGGTACTACTCTACACCTAAAAGAGCTTAGTAAGTTGCAGCTTATTGAAAACGGTATTCCCCCCGGCAACATATACCGGTGTGACGGCTGTTGCTCGTCGTGTCGCAATGACCTGTTTTTTTCATATCGTGCCGATGGCGGAACAACAGGGCGTCAGGCGGCTATTGCCGCAATCCTTCCGGATGGAGCATAATTGACGTATTTAAAAAGGCGGTTATAATCTTACTAATATTCCAGTGCGCAAGATCGAATTAACCAAGAATGAAACATGAACCAACTATGATGCGCCGGGTATCATTTTTATTTTTAAAGAGGAGATAGAATGCCCCGAAAAAGTTTTCACGACGAGCTGGACGAACTTAAGCGCGACGTGCTGATGATGGGAAGAATAGCCAGGCAAGCGATAGAGAACGCGGTCAAAGCGGTTGTTGAATGCGATGTTGAGCTTGCTGAAGAAGTTATAAAGATGGACGATCGCATCGACCTGCTCAACTACCAGATAGAAGAGCATGCCATGGAGATTATCGCCAGGCAAGCCCCGGTTGCAAGTGATTTGCGGTTGTGCTGGACGACCATGTTTATCGCGCTACACCTCGAGCGCATCGGTGACCTGGCCGTTAACATGGCAAAGGGCGCAAAACGGTCGTGCCCGATCGACGGCATGATCGCACCGGTCGGCCAGAGCATAAGCGATATGGGCGATGAGACGTTATGCATATTCGACCTTTGCCTTAAGGCGTTTGAGGAGCGAGACGTCGAGCTTGCCCGCAAATTAACCGGCATGGATGATGTCGTGGACCGCATGCATCGCAACATGTTTGAGCAGCTCTCCCGGCATCAAGGTAACGAGTCGATGCAGTGGATAGGAAGCATTCTCCTCGCAAGCCGTTTTCTGGAGCGCGTCGCCGACCACTGTGTCGATATCGCGGAGAGAATCGATTACCTGGTAACGGGACAGATACCTGACGGCCGCGAAATCGAATAATTTAATGCAGGAATTAGCGTTTTTGTGGCGAAAATTACATAGATATGTCAATTGACGAAAACATCCGGTCGGTACGTAAACGAATAGAGGGTGCCGCCAAACGAAGCGGGAGAAGCCCGGACGAAATAACATTGGTGGCGGTAACCAAAAATCATACGGTTTCCGAAATCCAGCAGGTAATCAATAGCGCGGTAACAAATCTTGGGGAAAATAGAGTGCAGGAGCTGTTGCCGAAACGCGAGGCGTTAGGGGATGTGGTTGCTTGGCATTTTATCGGTCACCTACAAAGAAATAAAGTAAAGTATATCATCCCATTAATTTACCTGATACAATCAGTAGATAGCATAGCGTTAGCCAGGGAGATTAACAAGCAGTGTCGCGAACTCGGCAAAGTTCAAGACGTCCTGCTTGAAGTCAATGTCTCCGGGGAAGCTAGCAAGTACGGATTCTCACCCGAAGAAGTGCTGTTCGCCGTGGACGAGCTGGCACGATTTAAGAATGTACAAATTAAGGGCCTCATGATGATGGCGCCTTTTATAAGCGATATTGGACTTTTGCGCCTATACTTTGCAAAAATGAAAGAACTATTCGATAATTTATCTAAGCGGCAAGGGCCGAATTTCGAGATGCTTTCTATGGGTATGACCAACGACTTTGAGATAGCAATCGAAGAAGGCTCAAATATGGTACGGGTTGGAACAGCTATTTTTACACCTTAGGGAGGAGAACATATATGCGTGAAAATATGTGGCGCAAGACATTGAACTATTTCAAACTAACAGAAGAGGAACCCGTTGAAAGCACATTTGAAGACCTCGATGAAGACGATAGTTTCGAGGACTTCGACCAGACGCCGACTGTGCGCAAGATAACGCGTTATCCCGATTTAGAGCGAGCTTCTCACAAATCGGGCCCATTGCGCTCAATCGCACCGCCGCCACAACTAAAAGTGGAGATCTTTGAGCCAAGCAGTTTTAACGACTGCCAGAAGATCGCAGATAAATTCAAAGCCGATATCCCCGTCATAATCAACCTGCAAAGAAGCGATACCGAACTATCAAAACGGCTCATAGACTTTGCCAGCGGCTTGACCTATGGTCTCAATGGTGGAATGCAGAAGATAGCCGATAAGGTCTTCTTGCTCACGCCGAGTAACATTGATGTCTCGGCTGAAGAGAGAAGACGCCTGCAAGAAAAAGGATTTTTCAACCAGCTCTAGGGGGATTCGCTGTTGCTTGAAGGTAAGAAACTCTCAATTATTGGGGCCGGGCAGATGGGCGAAGCTCTGTGCGGGGGCTTTATCAAGTCCGGGATAGTTCAAGCCGGGCAGATCATCCTCAATGATGTAAATACCGAGCGCCTCAAAAGTCTGAGAGATGCATATCAAACAGAGTTCACAACCGAGACTGTCGAGGCTGTTAAAGATAGCGATATAGTGTTACTGGCGGTAAAACCGCAGCAGATCGATCAGGCACTAACCGGTGCCAAAGATGGCTTTCGGGAGGACCAGATTGTTATATCTATCGCTGCGGGTGTCCCGACAGAAAAACTACATCGCTTAATCGGCAAAGACGCGCGAATCATTCGCGTAATGCCTAATACGCCGGCCCTGGTCGGGCAGGCTATGTCGGTGGTCAGCCGTAGTGCGTACGCTGATGACGAAGCTGTGGAAGTTGCGTTGCGACTTTTCTCTTCGGTGGGCGAGGCGGTTGAGCTTCCAGAGGATTTACAGAACCGGGCAACCGCCGTTAGCGGCTCGGGGCCCGCATATTTCTTTTTAATGGTCGAGGCGCTGATCGATGCCGGAGTAAAAGCCGGATTGGATGAGAGCGCTGCAAGCACGTTAGTCATACAAACAATGACCGGCTCCGCAACCATGCTGCGGGAGATCGGCAAGAAACCCAGTGAACTAAGGGAGATGGTAACATCACCGGGCGGCACGACAGCTGCGGCTTTACAGGTATTTTCGAATCATGAATTTAGGTCTATAGTACAAGAAGCAGTAGAAGCTGCAATTCGAAGAGCCGGGGAACTGGCTTAAGTTGGAGGAATCAGTACGTGCCGTTGAACATTGTCTTTAGGATAATCGATGTAATATTTCAACTTCTGTATATCTTTATCCTTGTAAGAGTGGTGTTATCGTTTATACAGGTTCCGGTGAATCATATCACCAGGCCGATCCTTAACTTTATTTACGACATCACCGAGCCAATCTTGAAGCTCGTTAGAAATATAATACCGCCGATCATGGTTGGCGGGATGGGGCTGGATCTGTCGCCGGTTATAGCGCTGATCCTGCTCAACATCATACAGACGATAATTCATTCTGTTCTCAGGCTCATATTCGGTATGTAACACATAATGTAACAGATGCTATAACAATAGTCGAAGGAGGATATGTAGATGAAGTTAACACCGCTAGACATTCACCAGAAAGAATTTCGCAGAGCTATTCGTGGCTATGGCGAAGAAGAAGTAGACAAGTTTCTAGATGATGTCGCAGAAGATTTTGAACGTCTGTTCAAAGAAAACATTGAACTGAAAGAGCGGTTTGAAAAAGCAAAGCAAGACCTGGAAGGCTATTCGGGGATGGAGAAAACCCTGCAGAACGCGCTGCTGACTGCCCAAAAATCGGCAGATGACGTTACCGTTCATGCCAATAAAGAAGCAGGGCTGATCGTGAGAGATGCCGAGCTTAAGGCCAAAGAGATAATCCAGGAAGCATATGATCTAAAAAGTAAATATGAGGCGACCCTAGGTAGTCTCAAACAAGCCGAAGAGGAATTTCGGACCAAGTTTAAGTCGATGTTGGAGTCATATATCCGGATTGCGGATAGCACCGCCGTTCTTGCCGATATAGGCAACAACATCGTGGGGATTAATGACAAAGCATCCTCTGAGCTAGAGAAAATAATATCGGAGAGAATAGTCTCGATGCCCGAAATCGATAGCCAGGTGTCTGAGAATGAAATCTCAATTAGCCCAGGCATCCTGGATATCCCGGATATTCCGAACACTCCAGAAATTCCTGAGGTGCAGGAGATCCCAAAAATCGGGATGGTTGAGATGAATAAGGAGCAGCCGCAGGAGCCCAAGCCGACAATGCCGGACAGCTATGTCGGCGAGACGTATGTGCTGGATAATTTTATCGAAGACACATATCCGGATATGACGGATCCCTTGTCAAAAAATAACGGTAACGACTTGGTGAGAAATCCTGTTAAGAATGCCAAGAAAGATACATTTAGCGGCAAGCCGGACACTTCTGATTTTGATAGCTTAGCTTTTTAGCCTAAGAAGCTGATTGATGTGTATGCAAGCCCCTATAGTAATGGAACGTTGTTGAATGTATGGATTCAGCCGAGGGCTTCCAGGACAATAATCGTGGGAGTGCACGGCGATAGCATTAAGATTGCCGTGAAGTCGCCGCCGGTTGAGGGGAAGGCAAACGAGGAGTGTATTGAGCTTTTATCACACATTTTGGGTTTGCCAAAACGCCAACTTGCGATAAAATCAGGACATCAGGGTAGACACAAGACTATCTATATAGAAGGAATGACCCCTGAAAAAATCGTGGCAGGTTTAGAGGGCGCTATGAAAGGCATGTAGCGCTCTATAAAGGGTTCGTGGGTGTCGGAATTAATGAGTAATACCATAGATAAAAATTTGCAGGAGTTCGTCCATTCGTATGTGAATTCGTTGGTTGTATGGGCTGTTATTGTATTTTATCATCAGAATCCGGGTGTTCGGGATAGATGCGCCGACCTGGCGCGACACCTGGGACGACGCGAGGACGATATCGAGGCAGCCGTTGGGCATCTCGCCGGCAAAGGTTTTTTAAGAAAAGAAGGGGACGGGGCCGAGGCGATTTTCATATACGAACCCGATTCGGGTTTACGCTGTAAAGTTAACGCATTTGTAGACGCGCTCGAAACCCGCGACCTTAGGTTGTGGGTTTTATCCGAGGTGCTCGGCAAGTAGCACGCATAAGTTTTTTTATCAGATGTTATATCAGCAACCTTTCTCGCTGTAGTGAGAGAGGGCTTTTTCTTGATAGGACAGGTCTAGAAAATGGGTCAGCCATCAGCTTTTACGTGAGTCGAGAATGAGGGCTTTAGTAGGCCTGGCAATCACCCCGCCCTTTCTGCGGGAGGCCTGGGCTTTTACGTGAGTCGAGAATGAGGGCTTTAGTAGGCAGTAGGGAGTAAGCAGTGCGTGGGTTGAGAGTGTGTGGGCTTTTAAGAACAGTATCCACTAGCTGTCATTCTGAACGAAGTGAAGAATCTAGAGAGCAGCAAGCATTAACAAAAGCACGAGTGTTTAAGCTTAGATAAAGCCTACTATTGATGATGGTTTTAGCTGAGAGCTGACAGCTGAGAGCTAATAAACGAGGTGAAGGGGGCATAATGAACGAACCGGCTAAACCTGATTACAAGAGCACGTTGAATTTGCCGCAGACCGATTTTCCGATGAAGGCAAATTTGCCGCAACGAGAACCGGAAATGCTTAACTTCTGGAGCGATATCGATCTATATAAAGCGATTCGCGAGGAATCGTCGGGGCGCAAAAAATTTATTCTCCACGATGGGCCGCCGTACGCCAACGGCAATATCCACGTGGGCACCGCCATGAATAAAATCCTTAAGGACATGATCGTAAAATACAAAACGATGGCGGGTTTCGACAGCCCGTACGTGCCCGGATGGGATTGCCACGGTCAGCCGATCGAGCATAATGTCGAGAAGCAACTTGGGGAAAAAGCCAAGACCATCTCGCAGGTCGAGTTCAGGAAGCTCTGCAAGGACTACGCCCTGAGTTTTGTGGATAAGCAGCGCGAGCAGTTCATGCGGCTTGGCGTAAGCGGTGACTGGTTCGATCCGTATCTGACGCTTAACCATAAGTATGAAGCGGCTAATGTTGAGGTATTCGGCGAGCTTTATAAAAAAGGGCTCGTATATAAGCGGCGCAAACCCATTCACTGGTGCATTACCGACCAGACCGCGCTTGCCGAGGCCGAGATCGAGTATAAAGAGGAGGCATCCCCTTCGATCTACGTGAAATTCCCCTTGAAAAGCGAATTTGAGCCGATCAAAGAATTTAGCGAGCCAAAGTTTGTCGTAATCTGGACGACAACGCCGTGGACGCTTCCGGCAAACGTCGCCGTAGCGGTCCACCCGGATGCCGCATATATCGCCGTAAAAACCGGGGGCGAGATACTCATCTTTGCGGATGCAAGGTTCGAGGAGGTCGCGCCAGAGATAGGAATATCCGATTACGAGACCGTTGCGCATTTTAAGGGCTCGGATATGGAGTATCTAAAGTGCGAGCACCCGCTCTTCCCGGAGAAGGAATCGGTGGTCGTGCTTGCCGACTACGTCGGGTTGGATACCGGAACGGGTGCTGTGCACACAGCCCCCGGACACGGCCAGGAAGACTACATGACCGGACTAAAATACGACCTTCCGGCCCCGATGCCGGTGGATGCGACCGGTCATTTCACCAAGGAGGCCGGCCGGTTCGCGGGCATGTATATCTACGATGCCAACAAAGAGATTCTTGATTTCTTAAAAGCAAAAGGGCTTCTTGCGTATAGCACCGAGATCACGCACGCGTATCCCTGCTGCTGGAGGTGCAAGAATCCGGTTATCTTCAGGGCGACCGAGCAGTGGTTTGTGTCGATGGAAGCAAACAACCTGCGCGGTGAGGCCATGAATTCAATAAACAATGTAAGGTGGATACCTGATTGGAGCATCCGGCGCATTACCGGTATGGTTGAGGGCAGGCCGGATTGGTGTATCTCAAGGCAGCGCTCCTGGGG
>NZ_PFNG01000249.1:9058-16270 GCF_002791875.1 Candidatus Aquicultor secundus
CTCTTTATGGCCGATGGCGCGGATGCCTGGTTCTCCAAGAGCGCGGAAGAGATTCTGCCGGCAGGGTTTGCATGCCCCAAATGCGGCAGCGCCAAGCTGACAAAAGAGACCGATATCCTGGATGTTTGGTTTGAGTCGGGCGTGAGTCATGAGGCGGTTCTTAAGGCCAGGCCTGAACTTAAGTGGCCCGCAGATCTTTATACCGAGGGGAGCGACCAGCACCGCGGTTGGTTCCAGTCATCACTGATGACTTCGGTCGGCGTGTATAACAGGGCGCCGTACGACGCGGTTCTCACGCACGGCTTTGTCGTCGACGGCGATGGGCGCAAGATGTCCAAGTCGCTTGGCAACGTGGTCGATCCTTTGGACGTTACTGCAAAATCCGGCGCCGATATCTTAAGGCTCTGGGTGGCATCAAGCGATTATACTGTAGATGTTGGCATATCCCCGGATATTCTCAGGCATGTAGGGGAAGCCTACAGGAGGATACGAAATACGTTCAGGTTTATGTTGGGCAATCTCTATGATTTTAAACCCGGTGTGGACGATGTCGAATACGATAGCCTGCAAGAGCTTGATAAGTGGGCGCTTCATGAGATGACCGGTCTTCTAAAGAACGTTACGGCTAATTATGAGGATTACCGTTTTCATGCAGTCTACCATACGGTATATAATTTCTTCACCAACGAGCTAAGCTCGCTTTATCTCGACATATTGAAAGACAGGCTTTATGCCTCGGCCGCCGGGTCTGTTGAGCGCAGGGCGGCGCAGACGGTTCTTTTTGAAATGCTTGTAACGTTTACGAAAATGCTGGCCCCTATCCTTGCTTTCACCAGTGAGGAGTTGTGGTCATATATACCTGAAGAGGTTCGGGGTACGAAGAGCGTTCATCTTGCCGCATGGCCGACGGCAAACGAGAACTATATAAATCCGGAACTCGATAATACTTGGAATAAATTGTTGAAGATACGGAGCGAGGTGGCAAAAGCTCTGGAAGAAGCCAGGAACAAAAAGGAGATTGGAAATGCGCTTGAAGCTGAAGTAGAGCTTTATGCTGATGATGCGCTGCGGGAATTCCTGGAGAACTACAGAAAAGTTCAGGTTGCCGTTGACCAGAATCTTCTGTCCCAGGTGATGATAGTTTCGAGCGTCAACGTATATCCATACTTTGAGTCGCCTGAAAATGTTTATAAGAGCGAACTCATCCCGAATCTTGCCATAAAGGTATCGCCGGCGCCCGGCGCAAAATGCGAAAGGTGCTGGCGATACGAGGAAACGGTCGGCCAGGCTCCCGAACACCCCGGCTTATGCGCCCGTTGTGCATCCGTACTCGTGCAGGTTTGATAGCTGCCAACTGGTTATGGGTATATTAAAAAGTACAGAATCCATGAGTCAGAATAAAGAAAAAGATGACTCTTGCAACTGGAGGTAATGACTTAAGCCTGGTGGGTAAACAGCAATAAGGTTGAGGAGGGGTTCCCGTGGACGAGAAGGAACTCAAGGAGTTCGGGGAGCGGCTGTTAAAACTAAAAGAGGATCTTGAGGGCGAACTCAAGTATGTTGATAAGACATGGGACGAATCGCAAAGCGAGTGGACAGGCGAGAATCAGTACGATAATCACATGGGAGACCTGGGAACCGCCACATTTTCACGAGAACAAGACCTATCGCTCGAGCTTAACACGCGAGATCTGATGGTAAGGGTGAACGAGGCGCTCAAACGGATCGACGAAAGTACTTACGGTTTCTGCAGGGTATGCGGCAGGCCTATCGAACGAGAGAGGCTCGAAGCGCTCCCGTATGCCGATCTTTGTATTGAAGACAAGAAAAAAGAAGAAAAAAGCTGGTAGTTAAAATGGGGTTGGTTTCTTGCTTTTGGCTATAATTGCGATGCTTGTTTTGATAGCAGACCAGGGCTCAAAGGCGCTGATACGTTATTTAATGCCGGTCGATACTTCAATTGCGCTGGTGCCGGGCATAGTTCACATAACCCACGTGAGAAACCCCGGTGCCGCTTTTAGCTTGTTCCCCGACCAGCGGCTTATATTTTTAATAGCGAGCATAGCTGTTATAATCTCAATAGTGTATTATTACCGGCGAGCGGGGGGAGTGGACCGGATGCTTACGATTGCCCTTGGTCTTGTGCTTGGCGGGGCGACCGGCAACCTCATCGACCGGGTAGTTTCGGGTAGGGTTACGGATTTTATAGATTTTCGGGTCTGGCCGATTTTTAACATCGCCGACTCGGCAATAGATATAGGTGTGGCGTTGCTTATCATCAGCATGTTCAGCAGCGCCCGCAAGGAATCCGCGCAAGCCAAAAACCCTGAGCAAACTCCGCAAAGCTAGGAAAAGGACGGTTGATGGTTTTTGTTGCCAATACTCTTTAAAATCGGCCCGCTTACCGTACACACCTACGGTGTAGCTATGGCTGTTGCCTTTCTAACAGGGCTATTGCTAATTCGCCACGAGGCAAAACAAAAAGGGTTTAATCCGGATATCGCTTACGATATCGTCTTGTTCGCTATGATCGGCGGCATCATCGGCGCAAGGTTAGTCTATGTCATCGATTACTGGCGCGATTTTGTCGGCAACCCGGCGCAGATGTTTGCGATCTGGACGGGTGGGCTCATCTTTTACGGTGGGCTCATCGGCGGCGCTCTGGCGGTGCTTGTTGTGATAAAGATTAAGAAGCTCTCTGTCGGAAAAGTAGCCGATATGGTCGCACCGGCTATGGCCGTAGGGTCTGCGATCGGCAGGCTGGGCTGTTTTGCCAACGGCTGTTGTTACGGCAAGGAGACCTCGAGTTTTTTCGGTGTAACCTATACCAACGAACTTGCAAGCGCCAGGCCGCTTGGCGTGTCGCTGTATCCCACCCAGCTTTTTGAGTTTGCGTATAACCTGGTTATCCTGGGTATCTTATGGTGGGTGAGGCCGAAGCTGAAAAGCGACGGCCTGCTATTCTGGATGTACATCACCCTGTACGGGTTCTTCAGATTTATTGTAGAGTTCTTCCGCGCGGACCCCGTCTTCTACCTGGGGATGAGCGCTTCTCAACTATTCAGCCTGGTGATGCTCGTGGCGGGTCTGGGTATTATCTTCGTCTACTACTTCAGAACAAATCAGCTCGAGGTGAAGCGGGCGGGCAAGTAAATGCATCCGGAAGAGAGCGGAACATTCGACGAGCAAAAGGGCCGCTTCAAGTTCTCGCTGGTTGTCGAGCACGAAGACGCCGGTCGGCGGTTGGATGTTTTTCTCTCCAAAAACCCCGATATCGCCTCACGTAACTTTGCTCAGCACTTGATCGAGCAGGGGCACATTCTTGTAGATGGCACCCAGATCGATAAAAACAATTACCGGCTTCGTGAAGGGCAAGTCGTGGACGCAACCATCCCTCCACCCGAGCCAACCGAAGTCATCCCGGAAGATATTCCCCTGGATATTAAATATGAGGATGATGACCTGATTGTCCTATCGAAATCCGCAGGTATGGTGGTGCATCCGGCGCACGGGCATACCACGGGCACGCTGGTCAACGCGCTTCTCGCACATACGCGCAACCTTTCAGGTATCGGGGGCGTCGTCAGACCCGGGATTATTCACCGGCTGGATAAAGACACGTCCGGGCTGATGCTGGTCGCAAAGAACGACTTCGCCCACCAGGCATTAAGCGCTGAGTTAAAGGAAAGGGAGATCAAACGTACCTACCTCACCCTGGTTCACGGGCGGTTTAAAGAGACCGGGGGAACAGTTGATGCGCCGATAGGGCGAAGCCCGCGCTTTCGGCAGAAGATGGCGGTGATGGGGACGGCCAGCCGCGAGGCAATCAGCTACTATCGGGTTCTCGCGACGTTTGATGATTACAGCCTGGTTGAGGTGAGCCTGCAGACGGGAAGAACGCACCAGATCAGGGTGCATATGAAATACATATATCACCCTGTTGTCGGTGATCCGCTTTACGGCACAAACGGCTCTAAACGAGACCTCGGCCTGGGCAGGCAATTCCTGCACGCCTACCGGCTTGAATTCACGCATCCGCGAACGGGTGAGCGCATGCTCTTTGAGGACGAACTCCCGCAGGATTTACTCGAAATTCTGGACAAACTTCGCAGGATGTATTCATCGGGCTTGCGCTAATTGTTCGAGCATTATTGCAGAACTTTTTCGAGAATTGGGCAGGCTTTTGTTATGCAATCTTTTGTTTGGCAATAAAATATTGAGTATTGCAAATTTTAGAGTTATTATAAGCTGGTTGGGCGAAATTAGGCCAAAACATGAGATAACACCGGCGTTAATAGGGCTATCAGCCCAGCGATAATAGATAATCTTAGAAACCGTGTTTGATTTTACGGGGAGGTAAGTTGAAAAAAAAGGATCTCTTAAAATTCCCAATAAAGCACCTGGATTTAACCAGTATCGATGGACTGGACCAGCTACTTCGAGGATTTGAGGCTACTTCGTTTCAGAGCCGCAATCTCGCAAAATCAAGGATCGTTCTTGACAATATGGAGAAGGACGAGACCGCCACGATTTTCCTCGGCATAGCTGGTGCTATTGTTCCCGGGGGTCTTCGTAAGGTTATCCGGGATATGATAAAAACCCATATGGTTGACGTGCTTGTGTCAACCGGCGCCAATCTAACCCATGACTTCATCGAGGGCATGGGATTCCACCATTACATCGGCTCGGCACACGTAGATGACAAAACCCTTGAAGACGAAAAAATCGATCGCATTTATGATACCTATGTTGATAACGCTGAATTTGAGACGGTCGAGCTAACCATCTCAAAGTATGCGTCCGAGCTGGAGCCGGGCATTTACTCGTCCAGAGAATTTTTAGCGTACCTCGGCTCGAGGCTCGAGGACCCAAATTCAATCCTTCGCGCAGCCTATGAAGAGGGCGTTCCCATATATTGCCCGGCGCTTTGCGATAGTGCGATCGGTATCGGTCTTACCCATCTCTATGCTCAAGGTGAACTGAACGGGCAGGGAGAGAGAATATTTATCGACCAAATACGGGATAATTATGAGATTGCCCAAATTAAGCTCAAATCCGAAACTACCGGCGCGATCTATGTAGGCGGCGGCGTGCCGAAGAACTATATCCAGCAATTGGAACCGTTGCTGGACACGATGGGATATCGCGAAGTCGATGGGCATAAGTATGCCGTGCAGATAACTACCGATGATCCGAAATGGGGTGGCTTAAGCGGTTGCACATTTGAAGAAGCGCAGTCGTGGGGCAAGATAACAAAAGACGCGCAGATGGCAACCGT
Organism: Candidatus Aquicultor secundus; assembly: GCF_002791875.1. Taxonomy (NCBI): domain Bacteria; kingdom Bacillati; phylum Actinomycetota; class Candidatus Aquicultoria; order Candidatus Aquicultorales; family Candidatus Aquicultoraceae; genus Candidatus Aquicultor; species Candidatus Aquicultor secundus. Next base: position 14,337 of record NZ_PFNG01000249.1, read on the forward strand.
ATATGTAGACAGCACCATTGGATTGCCGCTCATCGTGGGAGCGTTTTTACAATCCAATAAGGATTTCGATAGATCAAGAAAGTTTAGTTGGATTGCAGATCAACTAGAAAGGATTGAGAGATGAACAAGGGTAATCACTTGATTGTGGACATCCGCAACATGGCGTTTGAAACGCTTGTGGATGACAAAAAGCTGCTTCAGACAATCGTGAACGCTGCGAATGAAGTTGGTGCAAACATTATTAACCAGTCCAGATATCATTTTGGACATAACTCATCGCCGGGTTGCACCGCGCTTATTATGCTTGATGAGAGCCACGTTTCGGTCCATACTTATGCCGATGACGGCAAGATGGCTCTTGACGTCTTTACCTGCGGGGCTACCAGTTGCGAAAAGATACTTGAATCGGTTTGCAGGCAGCTCGGCATAAAAGAAGATGACATTGTAGTGAAGCACGTTCCGAGGTTCTAAGAAATGTAAACTCGAACAAGGCGGATTTTATGTTACTCAACTAATCTCCCCGCTCTTCAAAAAGCGGGGGGAAATTTTTTTTGCTCTGGATTCTGGATTCTGACTCCTGTATTCTGAAAACAACATGCTTAGCGCCTGTTTATGAAGCAGGCTAATCTTGTTACGGAGGCTCGGATGTACACGTCGGTACCGTTTAATTTCTTGGGGATAGATGAGCACAACTCGTTCGAAGAATCAAAAGTCGTAGTTGTGCCGATCCCGTATGATTCGACGAGCTCGTATAGGGCCGGCACTCGTGAGGCGCCCGTTGCGGTAATTAACGCATCGCGCCAGGTCGAGTTTTACGACGAGGAGTTGGAGACCGAGATATACGATAAGGTCGGCATTCATACGCTTAACGAGATCATGCCCAACATGGAGGGTCCCCGGCATCAGATTGAAGTGGTCAGACGGGTGCTTCTCGATATGATGGAGGCAGGGAAGTTTCCGGTTACGATAGGCGGGGAGCACTCGATTACCCTTGGCGCCGTCCAGGCCGTTAAGGATTTTTTCCCACAGGTGAGTGTGTTGCAACTGGATGCACATACGGATTTGCGGAAAGAGTATGAGGATACCCAATATAGCCACGCGTGTGTGATGCGCCGTATCTTCGACGAGGGAGTAAGAATAGCCCAGGTCGGGATACGAAACAGCAGCAAAGAAGAGACGCGCTTCATAAAAGCCAACAATATTTTCTCGGTATCGGCACGACAATATCGCTATGGGTATTACGGTATTGAAGAGATTGTGGATGCCTTGAGCGATGATGTCTATATCACGATTGATATGGATGTTTTCGATCCATCCGAGGTGCCGGCGGTCGGTACTCCTGAACCGGGCGGTTTGAGCTGGTATGAGGTTCTTGATATCCTGCGTGAAGTGACGTTCCATAAGAGGGTCGTCGGTTTTGATGTCGTTGAACTCTGCCCGATACCGGGCAACCCTGCCAGCGATTTTCTTACCGCAAAACTTATTTACAAGCTGATCGGGTATTGTTTTAGGGGTGGGTTTTAGTCCTACTTAAATAAATTATCGCCTTTGGGCTTGCGTTCATAGACATGGCCGTTTATCGCGTCGATGATGAGGGGTGGGATACCGATATCCGCAGGTGTATTTACGAGAACGATTGGCTCGGGTTTTGCGCCTCCCGTGCGATCGGCCGTGTCGCTTTCGTCTACATAAGTATACATGGGGCTTTTCTCTGTTTTGCTCACCCGCACAATCCACCCCGGATGATATATGGCTTGTGTATCGTAGAAATGCCTGATGTCGCGGGGTCTCGGGTCGAAATAGACAAGCTGCTGCAGCTCGATAGAGAGGGGCTTTTGGCCTGAGAGAATATCTGTGAATTTGTCCGGCTGCATTTGCCAGTCCTTTTTGTAGGCCCTAATTATTTGCTCGGCTATGACCTGGGATTGGGCCGG
>NZ_PFNG01000249.1:16279-16588 GCF_002791875.1 Candidatus Aquicultor secundus
TATCACTGCCTTCAGCCTTAAACTCATGCCAGCACCTGTAGTAATGTGCACCAGAGAGCTTGGTTACACTGACTTCAATCCGGTCATCCCAGATATCGATACCCTTGAACTCGTGGCCGTATTCCCGCTCGAGGCACACGATCTTATCGGGGCTGTTAGGTGCAACTTCCCTAAATCTCTGGCTCGCCAACGTGAGATTTTCATCCGGCACACCACCGTGATTTTTGATAAAATCCTTGGCCATCGGCTCGGCATCGCCATACCGGAAAAACATTGGGCTCTTCTCGGCCGGGCCGATGCGCATATAAT
>NZ_PFNG01000249.1:16616-32231 GCF_002791875.1 Candidatus Aquicultor secundus
GGCTGCCAACGGGATAGAAGATGGAAGGTTTGGCTGCAGTATCCTCGATGGTTTGAAGTGGCGCAAACCACTGCATAACCGCATCTTGATCGGGTCCTTTGTCGGTTGCTACGATTTCCGGGAGCCTATCGGGATACGGGTCTTTTTGCCCGGCGGCATTAACTTTCACCACGATTCCATCCACCGTAGCCGTGGTTTCTCCTACCCACATATTCGACTTCTTTACCGTTATGCCCTTTTGTTTGCGCGCTTTATTGGAAGGGGAGAGCGTGTTATTGCATGCGGTTGCCATGACCAGTAGCAATAAAGCTGTGATCATAAGTATTGCTTTTGTTGCTATTTTTGCTGCTTCATCTCTTGCTATCGATCTCATCTACTAATAGTCTCCTTATTTGTTCCGCTCGTCTATCCCGTCCTTAATATACAAGGCATAGCTGATTTCCTCGACTTCTTTTGCGGTATCGATGAGTTTGCGCAGCTCACTCTGAGAGCCATCGTCGTCGAGAAGTTGTTTGAGGAAGGTGCCGTTTACGTCGAGGACCTTATCCCAAAGGCCGCGGGGTTCGAGTAAATCACGCAGTTTTTCCACGTTATAGTGGGTGGTTTTGTGCGCCCGCCGTGCGAGACGCCCATGGGTGCCGCTGATCGAGGTGAGGCTATTTGATTCGCAGTAATTATGGATTATCGTTTGCAGCTCTGCCAGCCTTAAGCGCGCATTGCTGATTTGGTTTACCAGATCAAGATACTCATCGACTGCTTTTTCAATCGCACTCGCGCTTTGCTTTAGCTCTTTGATCGCTTCCGTTGCTTTTGTCGCTGATACGGTTGAAGTAGCAGTGGCAGCAGACCCACTGTTTTGCTGGCTTTTTGCGTCGGCGTCGTTGACCTTATTCCCCGGCACTACGTTAGACACCTTACCGTTGGCGGCGGCTTTAGCCAGCATAACGGGGTCGTTCATGTGAAGGGGGCAGGATTCTATGAAATCGCACCACGGGCAGAGCGGGTTTTTAAAGGGATCGAAGTTTTGCGCACCGATACCCTCCGCCACCTTACGAATCGCAGCTAAAGCGCGCTTTATGTCGGTTTTTGTCTTGCGGGCGCTCACACGTTCGTTCGGTACCAGGAAATACAGGGTCACCTTCTGCGGTGCGATCCCGTACAGTTGCTCGGCGGCCATGTGGTAGATGGGGAGCTGCAGGTCGGTATTTATCTTTGTCTTCGGCGGCAGCTTACCGTTTGTCTTGTAGTCGATGATCTCGAGCCCGCCGCCTTCAAGCCGGTCGATGCGGTCGATAATCCCTGAGAGGGTTATTCCATCCATATCTATGGCAAATCTTTTCTCCACCGCAACCGGAACGCCAAACGACGGGGCGTTTTCCCGGTAGAACTGGGTGAGGATAGCCCTGCCCTTTTCTTTATACTCCTGCTCCAAAGCCTCGCCCTCATACCCATCGCGCAACCATACGTTGTCCAGCTCTTGCAGGAGTTCTTCGAGATCACAGGGCTCGGGCACTTCGACGCGATAGAAGAACTCGAGTGCCGCGTGGATACTGCTGCCGAAACTTAAATAATGCGAGGGCTTGGTTGGTAGTTTATCGACGTAAAGAAATTTGTAGGAGAGGGGGCATTTTTGGTATGTTGAAATGGCCGAATAACTAAGTCTCACGGTTTCTCCTGCTGGACGGATTGGTAGGCTGTACCTGACTTAGTTTACCGAAGCACGTGAAGGGGGTCAAGGAGTTGGATATAATAAAAGGCCAAAGGGTGATTGTTCTGCTAGCGTTGCTATTTGCGCTGGCACTACTGGCATCTTGTTCGAGGCAGGTTACAAAACCCCTGGGAGAAGAGGATCTTTATCCGAAAAAAGCCCCCAAAACTGCGGGCGACGACCGCACCGGCGCCAAAAGAAGCGCCGGCGTTACCATTTACGGCAGTCCGGAGTTAGTCGAAGTGTTTAGTGGAGGCAAGAGGCTGGTATTTAAGGCTGGCGACAAGTCCTATGACAAAATCACCAGCATTTGCGAGCGCATTGTATTGCGGGTTGGCGCCTCTGCAAATGAACCTCCCGTAAGCGATGCCTCCTATCTAAAAATGAGGGGTGTCGCCTTTAGGTCGATTCGTCTTACGTATCGCCGGGAACCGGTTTTTGTCTTTTTTGGAACAATCGATCGCATCAAGCGGAACAAAAACCTGGGAGGTGCCAAGGGATTAAAGCAGGTGACGTTCTTCATTCCCATGAGCCCCGCATTACTTAAGCCGGATACCATTTACGACGGGTTTTATTACGGGAATATTCATATGGTAAGCACGCTCACCAACACAGACCTTCTTGAACTAGTTAAGGGACTATAATAGATGGGGATATTAAGAGGGGCTAAAATACCGGGCCGGGCAGCTAATAAGCGGGTAGCGTATGTGCTAATAGCCCTGGTAATAACGTTTCTGGCGGTCATACCTGTAATTTCGATAATTTCGTCATCTAATGCCTATGCCATAACATCCCAAAGCGATTGGGTCACCTACGAGTCACCGCATTTTATTATCCATGCCATAAAGCGCTCGGACCTGCAGCAGATAGGGCAGACCGCCGAATCCATCTACGACAACATGGCTCAGCGCTATAATTTCCATCAGAACGAGAAGATACAACTGTATATCTATACCGACCGCCCCGCCTTTTTAAGCGAGAGTCCCTCTATCGATGCTGCCGGTTACGCGTCCCCAGGTCAGAATATAATAGCGATTCTGCTTAATGCCGGAAACTCGACCGTGACTTTAGGCCACGAGATAAACCATATTATTTTTATTCATAGCGTACCCAGGGTAAACACCGTCCCGCAATGGTTTATCGAGGGGCTGGCCATCCATGAGTCTCAACCCGGCATCGAGGCAGCCCAGCTTGAACGATATGCTTTGGTCAGGGATATTCCCGATATGGTAGGCTCGAAACAACCACGGAGCGATGTTTCGACACCCCAGGACTATGCCGAAGGCTATATGATGATCAACTTCATCATCGATAAGTTCGGCCAACCCAAGCTTTATGGAATAATTTCACGCCTGCAAAGCGGCTCGGATTTTAACGCCGCCCTCACGCAAGTGCTCGGCCGCAGTCAAGACAAGCTCAACTCCGACTGGCGCGCCTACGCCCGCAACCAGATAATCGCTATCTGGCTCACCCGCCTCCAGGATTTAGGCTGGTATCTATTGATCATCGTCGGCATTCTCGCCATGATCATAGCCCCCATCAGAAAACGCCGTCGCTTGCGTCAGATGGAGGACGATGACGAGCCGGAGGATGATGAAAATTCGTTTGAAACGATGTAGTAATAAATGCTTATTTGATAATGTCGATTGCTAATCTAGGTTCTTATGGCAGGCTTTCATGCATTGCTCTTTAGAATAAGCATTCTCACTCATGCTGTACCTGAACTGGCAACTTAAAACGGAGGCAGAGAGGGGACTGACTATAATTTCAGCAATATCGATTTTATCAGGTCCTAAGCATCCACACTTTCTCTCAAAGAGAGTAACCTTCCAATAATAAATATCTTTATCGTGATCCCAAACAAGCGCAACGGATTTTTCTAAATCATCAGAAGTTTTTGCGGTTTTATGGATAAAATCTCTTACCCTAGAATCGCTCTCAGCTGTTTTTAGAACTGCTTGCCCACTAAAACTCGAATCTTTCTCAAAAATCAAGATCCCAAGCAACAAGCCCAAGCTAAAAGCAATAATACAGGGTATTAGCTTTACTGCTGTGCGCATGTTACTCTAGCTTGCCGGACTTCAATAGATTCATGAGTGCGTCATTTGAGGCACTCCCTTTCTCAAATCCTGCTTGACGCAATTCAATAAAGCCCTTTTCATTTATCACGTAAGTGAACGGGTAGAGGCTTACATTAAAATCACTTATTATCTTATTAGCACTAGCAACAATAGGCATAGTTATATGATGCTTAGTCGCAAACTTTTTAACAGACTCGGTCTGCTCCTTAGTTACGGCTACTACACTTACTCTGGGACTAAGTTGCTTATTATTCATAAGTTTTTGCATGCTCTCAATCTGTTCTATGCACGGTTCGCAGCCTGTTTTGAACAAAATTATGATAGATTCGTTGCCTTTTAATGGAACTAGCGAGATTTTTTTCTCATCTAGAGTTTTCATCTCCTGGTCAGCGATTTTTGTGCCTACATTGACTCCGATGTCTCGTTCTTTCTCTGCTTCCAACATGTTCCCAACTATCTTAATTTCTTTAGCTAATGCAATACTTCTGTTGTAATAATAGATAGTTGAGCCTATAAGAGAAGCAATCACCAAAGCTATAAAGACATAAACGAACCGTTTCTCCTTCATCTAGCGCCTCCAATACCTAGCTTACTGTCCATTAGTTAATAGAAGTATCCCAAGCTGATTCTGTTTTGTCAACATATTAAAAAACTCACATTGATAGTAAATATTTAACATTATTATTAACTAAACATAGGTATTGTTAATATTAGTGTAATTATGTTAGTGTTTGGTTGTTAGCATACCTCTAGTGTTACAAAGTTAACAGAAGGGAGGTGAAGATAGTGATTAGACTTCGCCAGACACTTGCTCTGAGTTTGCTATTGGCATTAATTGCTTCATTGAGCATTGCCTCTGCCAGTGCGGATGCAGGTAAGAGTGTAGTTGCAGGTAGTATAACTGGCACGATGAGGGTACCCAAATCAGATGAGCTTAAGAAAGCTATCGAGGGTCGTTACCTGGCTAAACTAGGTTGGTTTGAAGAGGATGCTTATTATGTAAAGAAAGTCCGCTTAAATAAAGTTATGGTTTCCATAGATGGCGTCGAGACAATGACGGACGAAAACGGTCTCTTTAAATTGCAAAATGTTTCTACTGGCACGCATACGTTTAAAGTACTAGACATTGAGCAAAAGCCATTATTGGAAAGCACTATTAAAGTAGAAGCTGATAAGGCATTGCAAAAGAACGTAAAGCTAGTTTACGATGTTGGCGGGAAAGGCTGTTGTGGCGAAGATGGCTGCGAGAGTTCACAGGCCAAATCTACGAGTACAGTTGCCAAAGCAATTGAATCTGTGAAGGGGCTTTTGGGTTTGGAGAGCGCAGAAGCTATTTATCCTTGCAGGGACTATAATGGCTCATATGGCAACTGTGTCAACTACGACTCAGGCACAGGCAAATATATTAACTTTATCGGAAGCGACTGAGACATAGCAATGGGCTACGGTTTCTGCTGGTCGGAGCTGATGCCCGGGCACAGTTGTGTCCATTACATCGCATGGCTGGGTCGTAATGAAAACTGTTCACCATTAATTGGCCACTCGTATCTGCACCATTGCCATTAAGGTTTTAAGTGTGGCTAGGATATCCTAGCCACACTTAAAACGGAGACATATGCGGGAGGCCCCATGCCTGTTAATGGCTTAATCGCAATGGCTAACAACAGAAAAGATTAACGGCGATTTGATAGGAGATCCGTATGATACAATTATTACTTCTCTTATACAGCACCGCCTTATTAACCTTAGCGCTTAAAATAAAGCGAAAATCGCTGTGGGCTACAGCTGCATTTACTGTCACTGCCTTTATTCTAAATGCAATTAAGTTTCTGATAAGTCCGGTTCTAGCCGGTAAATACGAAACTGGAGCATTTAGCCTTTTATTTCAGGTATTTGGTTTTCCGTTCATATTTGTTATGCTCCCATTATACTTAGTAGCTGAAGCCGCTTTAACGCGTCATCGCTCGCTCATTGTTCTTGCATCTATTTCGGTTTTCATTTCGGCGCTTTTCGTAGTTCTCTTCTCGATGAGCAATATGTAGAAGCAGCGTGTGAAAACTGCTTGCAAAGCTTACTAGTTTTTTGCTAATATATATGAGGCCTTTAAAAATAGTCCTGCGAGGCTAGCAAGGTTGGCAATCGAATAATAACGTTTCGCTCTAATATGCCTACCTTTTCGTGCACCTCGCAGAAAAGGTATTTTTTTGCACTAAAACAGGGAGCGATGTATGAGCTTTAGAGAAAAAGCAAAGGTAATGGATAGTGAAACCATGGGACGGGCGATTACCCGGATTGCCCATGAGATTCTCGAAACCAACCGTGGAGCGGATAATCTGGCGATAGTAGGCATCCGCAACCGCGGTATTTTTTTTGCCCGCAGGCTTGCGGAAAAGATAAAAGCGATCGAAAATGCCGAGCTTCCCGTCGGTTCTCTCGACGTCACATTTTACAGGGACGACGTCAAAACGCATTCCTCACCCAAAATCTACAAAACCGAGATACCATTCGATGTCACGGATAAGACGATAATCCTGGTCGACGACGTCCTGTTTACCGGGCGCACGACCCGCGCATCGCTGGATGCGATCATGGATTACGGCAGACCAGCGGCCATTCAGCTTGCCGTAATTATCGACCGCGGGCATCGCGAGCTTCCCATCAGGGCGGATTACGTCGGCAAGAACATCCCGACATCGCGCAAGGAGCGCGTCAAAGTGAACGTCTCCGAAATAGACGGTGAAGACTCAGTGATTATAAGTGAAGAGAACGGTGACGAGGCGAGAGGTAACTAATTTGGGACTAAAACACAAAGATTTGGTGAGCATAAACCAGTTAACGAGCGATGAGATAACCCTCATCCTCGATATGGCTGAGTCTTTTCGGGAGGTATCCGAGCGGCCGATTAAAAAGGTTCCGACCTTGAGGGGGCGCACGGTCATCACCCTTTTCTTCGAACCGAGTACGCGCACACGAATCTCATTCGAGCTTGCCGCAAAGCGCCTGAGCGCCGACACGGTCAATATCTCAAAGAGCACAAGCGCGGTCGTTAAGGGTGAGAGCATTAAAGATACCGCCCAGACCATTCAAGCCATGGCGGCCGACCTGGTGGTTATCCGTCACGCGGCCTCCGGTTCGGCGGCGCTTCTTGCCAAATATATGCAGTGCAGTGTAGTTAACGCCGGGGACGGCGCGCACGAACATCCCACACAGGCGCTTCTCGATCTCTTTACCATCCGCCAGGCATTCGGCACGCTTAACGGCGTCAAGGTCGCCGTCGTCGGCGATATCCTGCACAGCCGCGTGGCCGGGTCGAACATCCTTGCGTTAAAGAAAATGGGCGCGGAGGTTACCGTAGTCGGTCCCCCGACGCTCATCCCAAAAGGCGTAGAATCGCTTGGCGTAAAGGTTTCGCACGATCTCGATACGGTTCTTCCCGAGGTCGACGTGCTGTACCTCTTAAGAATACAACTCGAGCGGCAGGGAGAGCCGCTGTTCCCATCGCTTCGCGAGTACGCGACGCTTTTCGGTCTTAACAAAAAGCGCCTGCAAGCTGCGAAGCCCGATTTAATTGTGATGCATCCCGGCCCGATCAACAGGGGCGTTGAGATAGCCTCCGAAGTCGCGGATATGCCGCAGTCGGTAATCACCACGCAGGTGACGAACGGCGTCGCGGTTCGCATGGCCGTACTATATTTACTTCTGGGTGGTGCTGGTAGCGATGAGTAGATACTTGATACAGGGTGGCAGGGTGATCGACCCCGCAAACAACATCGACGATACGCTGGATGTTTTGATAGAAAATGGAAAAATCGAAGCCGTAGGCAAACACCTCGCAGCGGATGCCGAAGTAATCGACGCTTCGGGGATGATCGTCGCTCCGGGCCTTGTGGACATGCACGTCCACCTGCGCGATCCAGGGCGAACCGATGAAGAAACGGTCGAGACCGGCCTTCGGGCCGCGGCAAAGGGCGGCTTTACAAGCATCGCCTGCATGCCCAACACCGACCCGGTCACCGATTCGGCTTCGGTTGTTGAGTACATACAGCGCCAGGCTAAAGATGCCGGCTTTGGAAACGTTTTCCCGATCGGCGCAATCACCCACGGTTTAGCGGGAGAGCGCCTCTCGGAGATGGGCGAGCTGATACAAGCGGGCGCAGTCGGGTTTTCGGACGACGGCAAGTGCGTCATGAACAGCCAGCTTATGCGCCGCGCCCTTGAATACACCAGGATGTGGGGCAAGCCGGTTATCTCGCACGCCGAGGACGAACTGCTGGCCCGCAACGGGCAAATCAACGAAGGCTACTGGTCAACCGTTCTTGGCCTGAAAGGGATTCCATCGGCTGCCGAGGAAGTCATCATAGCGCGTGATATCATCCTCGCCGAGCTTACCGGCGGCAAGCTTCACATAGCCCACTTAAGCACTGCGGGAAGCCTTGACCTTGTAAAGCGGGCAAAAGAGCACGGTGTTAACGTGACATGCGAAGTCACGCCGCACCACCTTATCCTGACGGATGAGAACCTGCAGGGCTACGATACCAACTTTAAGGTAAACCCACCGCTTCGTACGGCGGCCGATATCGAAGCGCTTCGCAAAGGCTTGAAAGATGGAATCATCGACGCCATCGCAAGCGACCACGCCCCGCATGCCCGTCACGAGAAGGAGATGGAGTTCGATTACGCCCCGTTCGGCATGATCGGCCTCGAAACCACACTCGGTCTCATCCTTACCGAGCTGGTAGATGGGGGTGTCCTAAGCTTAGGCGGTGCAATCGCAAAGATGAGCGCAGGCCCATCGCGTATTCTTGGAATCCCTAAAGGAAGCCTGGGGATAGGCGGGGACGCGGATCTCATAGTAATAGACACTAACGCTATACTTGAGGTTAGTGCTAACAAGTTCGAGTCCAAGAGCATCAACTCACCATATGTCGGCCGCACGCTAAAAGGCGTGGTTAAGGACGTATTTACCGCCGGAGAACCGGTGATTAAGGATAAAGTATTCGTTGATAGTTACGGGGAGAAACGTTTTAGTAGAGTCGTTTTGTAAACAGGAGCAACGATGAGCATTTTAAAGAGGAAAAAAGCGATACTGGCGTTGGAAGACGGGAAGGTATTTTACGGTTACGGGTTCGGCGCGACCGGCGAGATCGGTGAGACTACCGGTGAAGTCGTCTTTAACACCAGCATGACCGGTTACCAGGAAATCCTGACCGATCCGTCCTATGCGGGGCAGATCGTAACCATGACCTATCCGCTGATCGGGAACTACGGGGTAAACAAGGATGATAACGAATCACGAAAACCCTTTGTCGAGGGATTTGTCGTGCGCGAGTCTTCATCCGTTTACAGCAACTGGCGGGCACAGGGGTCGCTTCAAGAGTTCCTGGCGGAAAACGGGATCGTGGGCATCGAGGGAGTCGATACCAGAGCGCTCACCAGGCATATCAGAAGCATCGGCGCCATGCGGGGGATAATCTCGGTCGAGGCCGATAGCGAGGCCGCGGTCGTCGAGAAGGCGAAAAACGCCCCGTCGATGGTCGGCCGAGACCTGGTAAAAGACGTAACGGTCGGGAAGCCGTACTCATGGATAAATAACGAAAAAGGTACGTACAAAGTCGTCGCCTATGATTTCGGCATCAAAGCTAATATTATACGCTGCTTATCGAACGCGGGCTGCAATATCAGCGTGGTGCCGGCCACTACCTCGGCGGATGAGGTTTTGAAGATGAATCCCGACGGGATATTCCTCTCCAACGGCCCCGGCGACCCGGCTGCCGTGACTTATGCGATCAAGACCATCGAAAGTCTCCTGGGTAAAAAGCCGATTTTCGGCATCTGCCTCGGCCACCAGCTTCTGTCGCTTGCAATGGGCGGGGAGACATATAAGCTAAAATTCGGTCATCGAGGCGGCAACCAACCGGTTAAAAACCTGCTGAACGGCCGCGTTGAAATAACAAGCCAGAACCATGGCTTTGCAGTCGACCCGAAATCGCTCAACATAAAAGAGCATGCCTGGCAGGTCGGCCAGACCATCCCGCAGGTCGGCTGGAGCGGCACAAGCAAGGCCGGCAAGGTCGAAGTCACGCACATAAACTTAAACGACGGCACAGTCGAAGGCCTACGCTGCCTGGAGATACCAGCCTTTTCCGTCCAGTACCACCCAGAAGCAGCCCCCGGCCCGCACGACGCACGGTACCTGTTCGACCAGTTCATTGAGCTAATAAGGGAAGGCTAGCGAATGACGAATTGTGAATAGCGAATTGCGAATAGCGAATTGTGAATAGCGAATTATGAATAGCGAATAGCGAATAGCGAATTATGAATTGTGAATGACGAATTGCGAATGGATGTGGGTCTAGCCTGGGTTTTAGTAGGCAGTATGCAGGATAGGAACCAGGGTTAGCTGTCATTCTGAGGCGATAGCCGAAGAATCTGGGGTGCACTCAGGATGATTGCAATTGAATGCGTCTAGGCGAGGTTATACCTTTCTAAGAAGAAGGTTTTTATTCGTAATTCGTAATCCAACATTTGAAATTAGGAAGAAGGGTTATGCCAAGAAGAAACGATATCCAAAAAATTCTAATCATAGGCTCGGGACCGATAATTATCGGTCAGGCGTGTGAGTTCGACTACTCGGGCACCCAGGCATGTAAGGTGCTTAAGGAGGACGGCTTTGAGGTCGTGCTGGTCAACAGCAACCCGGCGACCATCATGACCGACCCCGAGTTCGCCGACCGCACCTACATCGAGCCGATCATCCCCGGGGTGGTCGAGAAGATCATCGAGAAAGAGAGGCCGCAGGCGCTTCTCCCGACGCTTGGCGGGCAGACCGGCCTTAACACGGCCGTTGCGCTTGCCGAGAGCGGCGTGCTCGACAAATACGGCGTCGAGTTGATCGGCGCAAAGCTGCCGGCAATTCGAAAAGCCGAGGACAGAAGCGAGTTTAAGGCAGCCATGGAGAAAATCGGCCTTGAGGTGCCGCGAAGCGGTTTCGCCTACAACTTAAACGATGCGCTGAAACTCGCCGAGGATTTTGGATTTCCGCTGGTTATTCGCCCCAGCTTTACCCTGGGCGGCACCGGCGGCGGTATAGCCTTCAACCAGGAAGAATATATAAATATCGTTTCGAACGGATTAATGCTCAGCCCTGTTTCCGAGCTTTTAATAGAAGAGTCCGTCATCGGATGGAAAGAGTACGAACTCGAGGTGATGCGCGATCTTAAGGACAACGTCGTCATCATTTGCTCGATCGAGAACTTCGACCCCATGGGGGTTCACACCGGCGACTCGATTACGGTCGCCCCCGCCCAGACGCTTACCGATGTCGAGTACCAGCACCTGCGCGACGCCTCGGTCGCCATCATGCGCGAGATCGGTGTGGAGACCGGCGGGTCGAACATCCAATTTGCGGTTAACCCCGAAAACGGGCGCGTGGTCGTCATCGAGATGAACCCGCGCGTGAGCCGCAGCTCGGCGCTGGCATCGAAAGCGACCGGGTTCCCGATTGCAAAAATGGCGGCAAAACTTGCCGTCGGATATACCCTGGATGAGATCGCAAACGACATCACCAAGGAAACCCCGGCATCCTTTGAGCCGACCATCGACTACGTGGTGACCAAGATCCCTCGCTGGGCGTTTGAAAAGTTCCCGGAGACCGACCCAACGCTGACCACCAAGATGAAATCGGTGGGTGAGGTTATGGCCATTGGTCGTACCTTCAAGGAGTCGCTGCAAAAGGCCATCCGCTCCCTCGAGCAGGGCCGCTTCGGCCTCGGCGCCGACGGTAAAGACGAGATAGATCCCGAACAGCTTACAAATAAGCTCTCGATCCCGAATCAAGACAGGATTTTCTATATTAAGTACGCCCTTGAGACCGGTATGAGCATCGATACGATTCACGACCTTACCAAGATCGACCCCTGGTTCATCGATCAGCTATGGCAGATCGTCGGGGTGGAGAGAGAAATAGCCCGGTATAAGTTGGCGGATTTACCGGACGAGATACTGCTCGAAGCAAAACGCCACGGCTTCTCCGACCGCCAGCTCGCGCACCTTACCGGCTCGACCGAGCTTGAAGTGCGCAAGCACCGCATGGGCGCGGCGATTATAGCGACCTTCAAGACGGTCGATACCTGCGGCGCCGAGTTTGAGGCGTACACCCCATATTATTACTCGACTTACGAGTCTGAATGCGAGGTTAGGGATTCCGATAGGCCCAAAATAATCATCCTTGGAAGCGGCCCGAACCGCATCGGCCAGGGTATCGAGTTTGACTACTGCTGCGTGCACGCATCCTTTGCCTTGAAGGAAGAAGGATACGAGACCATTATGGTCAACTGCAACCCCGAGACAGTTTCAACCGATTACGATACATCCGATAGACTCTACTTCGAGCCGCTAACCTACGAGGATGTTCTAAATATCGTAGAGAAGGAAAAACCAAAGGGTGTTATCGTCCAGTTTGGAGGACAAACGCCGCTCAAACTCGCCAAATCGCTTGAGGAGGCGGGCGTGCCCATCATCGGCACCTCGCCGGATAGCATCGACCTTGCCGAGGACCGCAAGCGCTTCGAGGTGCTGCTGCGTAAACTCAACATCAACCAGCCGGCAAACGGCACCGCCACCTCATACGAGGAAGCTTTGGCCGTCGCGCAAAGAATCGGCTTCCCGGTGCTGGTAAGGCCGTCATATGTTTTAGGCGGGCGTGCTATGGAGATCGTATACTCCGAGAACACGCTCGAGAGCTACATCATCAAGGCGGTAAAAGCATCACCCGACCACCCCATTCTCATCGACAAGTTTCTGGAAGGCGCGATTGAGGTCGACGTCGATGCGATCTGTGACGGGGACGACGTTCTGATCGGCGCAATCATGGAACACATCGAGGAAGCGGGCGTGCACTCGGGCGACAGCGCGTGCGTCATTCCACCGTATACGTTAGGCGAAGAAATAATAAATCAAATAAAGGAATACACGGTTCAGCTGGCGAAAGAACTACACGTGCGCGGTCTCTTAAACATCCAGTATGCGGTACAGGGGCAGACCGTTTATGTTCTCGAGGTCAATCCGCGCGCATCGCGGACGGTCCCGTTCGTCAGCAAATCGGTTGGGATGCCGCTCGCAAAGATAGCGGCCAAGGTAATGGCCGGTAAAACCCTTAAAGAAATGGGAATCACCGAGGTTCCACCCATCGATCACATATCGATCAAGGAAGCGGTTCTGCCGTTCGGGCGTTTTCCGGAAGTCGATACGATGCTCGGGCCCGAGATGAAATCTACCGGGGAAGTCATGGGGATCGACACATCATTCGGCAACGCATTTGCAAAAGCCCAGATTAGCGCCGGGCTTAACCTGCCGACTGAGGGCAGTGTATTTATAAGCGTACAAAACAGCGATAAAAGATCGATTATTATGCTTGCTAAGCGGCTCCACGAGCTTGGCTTTAAGATATACGCAACAAAGGGTACCGCGACCATGCTTGAGAGAAACGGCATCGAAGCCGAAGCGGTCAAGAAAGTCCAGGAGGGCAGACCCAACGTCGTCGATCTTATCAAAAATCGCACGGTTGGCCTGGTAATCAACACCCCCTGGGGAACCGGCACACGTGTCGACGGCTATGAAATCCGCACCAGCTCGGCGGTTTACGGCATCCCGTGCATAACAACGCTTGCCGCAGCAACAGCAGTGGTCCAGGGCATCGAGGCCCTACTGAGCGGCGAGTTGGATGTAAAAGCGATTCAAGATTATCATAAGGGTCCGTATCTTGACCCGGTTTCGAACGTTTAACAATACTGGTTCGTTATTTTTCAAGATAACTCTTTACTGCGCTTATAAAATTCTTCCAAAGGATGGAAATGTTTCAAGTCAAGGCGGATATTTTATCAAAAGAAGAAGTTATCCCGGGGGTATTCAGCCTTACCATTGTTTCTCCCGAGATATCAAGAAATGCCAAACCGGGGCAGTTTGTCCATATATTGTGCGGTAGTGAGAACGATAACTTTGTTTTAAGGAGGCCGTTCAGTATCCACCGCGTTGTTCCGGGTCGCGCGTTTGAAATACTGTTCCGGGTAGTCGGCAAGGGAACCGAGGCGCTTTCCAGGGCTAAAATACACGAAAGTCTGGATGTGATCGGCCCTCTCGGTAACAGTTTTACGTATTCCGAGAAGCTTGAGTCGGCGTTGTTGATCGCGGGTGGGCTTGGTGTCGCCCCACTTATTTTTTTGGCCGAGGAGCTTGCCGAGAGATATGTCAAACTTTACCCTATGATCGGCGCTCAAGAGAAAGCCAAGCTGCTGTGCTATATTGATTTCAAGCGCATGGGGAAAAAGACCTACGCCGCCACCGAAGACGGAAGTATCGGTCATCAAGGTACGGTTGTCGACCTTCTAAATCGCACGATTCACCAGATACGACCGCAGGTGATTTATGCATGCGGTCCTAAGCCCATGCTTAGGAAGATTGCCGAGACCGCAGATGAGTTCGGCATCGACTGTCAGGTTTCGCTTGAGGCCAAGATGGCCTGTGGAATCGGCGTTTGCCTTGGTTGCGCCTGCGTCACCAAGAAAGGTTACAAGATGGTATGCAAAGACGGTCCCGTGTTTAATGCGCGCGACCTTGTATGGGATCAAGATGAAGTCGGCCGGCTTCCATCCGGGGGTTGTATGTGTGAAACGCAAGAAACTCAAGATTCGGATTAGTCAGAAAGACCGGAAAAAAGAGCGAAAAACCTGGGACATAAACCCCAGAACCCGCGTCCACGATGATGCTGAGTACAAGCGAAGCAAAGAAAAGCGGGCGTTGCGGAAGTTGGAGTATGACGACGAGGACAATGATTAGAGCCGGAAACCGGCTTGATGGAGATACTATGAGCGTAAACTTGAGTGTTAACCTTGCTGGAATAAAGATGAAAAACCCGGTTATGCCCGCATCCGGCACCTTCGGGACCGGACGCGAGTTTAGCGAGTTTATGGATATTAAGTCGTTGGGGGCGCTTGTTGCCAAAACGGTCACGTTGCGACCGGTAGTGGGAAACAAGCCACCCCGTATCTGCGAGACCAATTCGGGCATGCTGAATTCAATCGGCCTGCAAAACGAAGGCATCGATCATTTTCTCAAGCACGACTTACCCTATATGCGCAAATTCAAAGTCCCCATTATCGTAAACATCGCAGGCAACACACTTGAAGAGTACGCCCAGATGTGCAGGGACCTACACGGCGTTGAGGGTGTAAGCGGCATCGAGCTTAATATCTCCTGCCCAAACATAAAGGCCGGCGGAATTGCCTTCGGTGCATCCGCAAGGCTTGCCGAGCAGGTGACAGCGGCGGCTCGCTATAATACCGACCTACCGCTTATAGTAAAGCTCACCCCTAACGTCTATAACATCTCAAAGATTGCCCGCGCGGTGGTGAGCGCGGGCGCTGATGCGGTTTCGCTTATCAACACGGTAGTCGGCATGTCGATCAATATAAAGACCTTCGAGCCGTGCTTGGCCAACATCACCGGCGGCCTGAGCGGCCCCGCGATCAAACCCATCGCCGTGCGCATGGTCTGGGAGGTAGCACAGACGGTAAATGTCCCGATTATCGGTATCGGGGGCATCACGACGGCAGAGGACGCGATAGAGTTCTTACTTGCCGGCGCAACAGCAGTTGCCGTCGGCACCGCCAACTTCATCAACCCACGCGCCACAATCGAAATCATACACGGCATAGAAGCGTTCCTAAAAGAACGCGAATTGACCGACATCAAGCAGATTATCGGAAAGGTTAAGACTTAGTAGGCAGTAGGGAGTATGCAGTAAGCAGCATGCAGGTCTAGAGGGTGGGC
>NZ_PFNG01000178.1:0-3680 GCF_002791875.1 Candidatus Aquicultor secundus
TTTTGGCAAAATAAAAATAGTGCATGATCGCGCCCATATAATTCTGTAAAAAGGTTCATTTGAAGACGGGTTGAAAATGAGCCACCGTTCCTCAAGAATAGAGTTGACCGAAACTACTATTTTAGGAGGAAATTACGATGGCTCACAACAAGCGTACGCAGTCAGGTGAATTTTTGCAACAAGCTCTACTCAATGATAAGGATTTCTTGAGGGTATGGTGGAAAGACTCAGTCAAAATCTTATGGAGGAAGAGATAACAGAATTCTTGCAAGCTGATCCCTATGAGAGCACCGAGAAGCGTCAAGGGTATCGAAATGGATACAAACCAAGGACGCTACATACCAGAGTTGGAAGTATAGATCTCATGGTGCCACAGGATCGAGAGGGCAACTTCTGAGGCAAAGCTTTTTGAAAGATATCAAAGAAGTGGGAAAGCGCTGGTGCTCTCCATAATCGAGATGTATGTCCAGGGGGTCTCAACCAGAAATGTGACAAAGATTGCCGAGGAACTCTGCGGGCACTCGGTATCAAAAAGCCAGGTATCAAGATTAGCATCCGAACTTGACCAAGAGATGCTTAGCTTTAAGAATCGCCCACTTGGCAGGTACCCCTATCTTGTCATAGATGCACGGTATGAAAAGTACGAACAAAAGCGCGGTGTTGTAAGCAAAGGAATTTTAATCGTCGCTGGCATTAATGAGGAAGGAGACCGTGAGATACTTCTCGTTGATATAGCAAACACCGAAAGCGAGACGTCCTGGTCTGAGGTATTCAGAACCCTCATAGAAAGGGGCTTAACCGGTGTAGAGTTTGTGGTAAGTGATGATCACGTCGGCTTAACAAAAGCAATTGAGAGATACTTTACCGGTGCCATCTGGCAGAGGTGCCAGTGCCACTTCATGAAAAATGTACTCGATAAAGTGGCTAAAGCTGATAAGAAGGATGTAAAAGCGGAGATGAGAGCGATCTTTGATAGCCCCAATTACGGGCGAGCAAAAGAGTTGTTAACTATAACAGTAGATCGCTATCCGGCGATATCTTCAATACTAGAAGATGCCCAAGAGGATATCTTAGCCTGTTTTTCCCTGCCGGAGAGTCATAGGAAACGGATGAGAACTACCAATATGCTTGAGAGGTTTAATCAGGAGATAAAACGCAGGACTAAGGTGGTCAGGATCTTTCCCAACGAGGAAGCTGCGCTAAGACTCATCACCGCCTTGGCCGCCGAGCAGACCGAGGAATGGATATCAGGCAAGAAGTATCTTGATATGTCGGCAAGGGTCGAAGTATCAGTGCAAGCGGCGAAACCAGAGCCGGCTCTGGTTTCAATCTAGGGGTTGATCTTGGGGAACGGATTTACAGAAAAATTGGGACTTGATCATAGTGCAAACGGAACTTAATTATTCTAGCGGTTAACTGGAATTTTCTTAGCACCCCAACCAGTACTCACCCCTTTTAGTCGAAAGACTTTTCAGGGGGTTGGAAAGGATGCTGAAGATGGATCAAATACAAGAAATCAAGAATCTTAGCAAAGAAGATAAATCACTTAGAGAGATCGCAAGGCAAACCGGCTATGCATTCGAAACCGTTAAGAAATACATAGAAAAGCAAGATTTTAGCCCGGTGCTTAAGCCCAAACAAAAGCGAAGCGGCAAACTTAACCCATACAAACACCATATCGACAAATGGCTCGAAAACGACAAAAAAGCTAAGCGCAAACAGCGTCATACCGCTCAGCGTGTATACAACCGGCTAAAAGAAATATACGGCGACGAGTTTAAAGTCTCAGACAGATCCGTTAGGAAATACGTCGCAGACAAAAAGGCAGACAGTCGCCAACAAGCAGACGGCTCGCTTCCGCTTAATCATCCCGGAGGCGAAGCCCAGTGCGATTTTGGAGACGCACAGTTTATCGAAAACGGCCAAATCTTTAACGGGCATTACCTAAGCTTGTCTTACCCTTACAGTAACGCCGGATACTCTCAACTATTTAAATCCGAGAACTTAGAATGTCTGCAAGAAGGCCTTGTTGCGATATTTGCGCATACGGGCAGAGTTCCAACCAAGATATGGTTCGATAACGCATCGACAATAGTGAAGAAAATCAGAGAAGAGGGCAAAAGAGACGTAACCGAGAGCTTCAGGCGCTTTGAGCTTCACTTCGGCTTTACAAGCAATTTCTGCAATCCCGACTCCGGCAACGAGAAGGGCTCGGTCGAAAACAAGGTCGGATATCACAGGAGAAATCTATTGGTGCCGATCCCGGAGTTTACCTGCATTCAAGCATACAACCGGGAGCTCTTAACCCGCTGCGACGCCGACATGTTGCGGGAGCATTACAAAAAGGAGCGCCCGATAGAAGAGCTTTTTATGGAAGAAAAGCTGCTTATGTCAAATCTGCCCGGTAGCGTATTTGAAGTATGCCGACTCGAAAAAGCCAAGGCAAACAATTACGGCAAAGTGCGCTTTGAGACCAACACGTACTCGGCTAGTCCGGACTTTGCCGCACAACAAGTATGGGTTAAGGCCGGTGCTTTTACGATAAGCATCTTAAGCGATGATTTTCGCCTTATACAATCGCACGAGCGCCTCTATGGCAAAAACAAAGAATCCATGAAATGGGAGCCATATTTAAGGTTAATATCCAAGCGGCCAAGAGCGCTTAAATACAGCTCGTTTTTCAGCGAGCTTCCCCAAAGTGTTCAGGATTACTTCGATCGCTTGGATTACCAAGGAAAAAGAGCGGCACTAAAAGTCATGGCCAAGATGGTTGAAGATACCGATATTTCAACCGCTCAAATAGCCTTCGAGCTTGCAATCGAGGGCAGAGTAGAAGATATAGACAGCATATGGGCAACGTATTACAGCTTAACCAAAAGCGATATCCAAGTTAAAGACATCGCCGCCCCTGCCGTTGCGACATATGTACCGGACAACAGTATCTACGACGTTTGCTTGAGGGGAGGTGTATAAAATGAAGGAGCTCATCAAGAAACACTGCCGCAAGCTAAAGCTCGGCACAAGAATATATGAGAACTATGCAAGCATTAAAGCCGACACCCACGAAGAGTTTTTAGAAAGGCTGCTTGCAATGGAAGTCGAGGCCCGCACCGTTAACCGGAAAAGTAAATACGTTAAAACGGCAGGTTTCGATGTAATAAAGACGTTTGAGAACTATACATTCGAAGATGTGCAAATACCTGCAAGCATTAGTATCGAGGACATAAAACAAGCGGCGTTTGTTGAAAGAAAGGAAAATCTGATACTCTACGGGCCAGTCGGCACGGGAAAGACTCATCTTGCGACCGCAATAGGGATATCTGCCTGCAACAACGATCAAAAGGTCAAGTTCTTTAGAACCGCCGCTTTGATTAACCGGCTTCTTGACGCCAAGCAAAACAAAGAACTGAAGAAGTTCCTGCGCCAGATCGAGCAGGCGGATCTTTTAATATGCGACGAGTGGGGTTACGTCCCCTTTGAGAAAGAAGGCTCACAGCTTTTGTTTCAGGTAATTTCCGAGTGCTACGAGAAAAGAAGCTTAATAATCACCACAAACTTGGAGTTTAGCAAATGGAACGGTATCTTCTACGACGAAAAACTTACCAGTGCGATAATCGACAGGGTTATCCACCACAGCCATTTGTTGATGTTTACCGGCGGTAGTTACCGGTTGAAACACT
>NZ_PFNG01000178.1:3690-5203 GCF_002791875.1 Candidatus Aquicultor secundus
CGCAAGAGTTTTTAGTTGCCAAACACATGTCAACAACCGTTCCTTAAATCGGGTAGGAGGTGGGTGATTAATCCACCCACCGTCCTCCCACACCACCGTACAAGCGGGTCCGCATACGGCGGTTCATCAGAAATTAACACATAAGAGAAAGCCGTTTGGTAAGGCTAATGAGACCGATTTTCTCCAGGTACTCGTTCGTAAGGGACGTAGAGAGAATGTAGCTGCCGGCGGTATGCCAGTAGCCTTTGCGTGTGTTAGCGATCTCCCACGCTTTACGATCCTCAATCCCAAGTGTGACGAGGTTATCATGCTTGGTTTTAATCCTTTTCCACTGTTTCCAGTAGCACATCCGAATCCTACGCCGTATCCAGCTATCCATCTTTCGAGCAAGTTCCTTCATGTCGGCGATGCGAAAGTAGTTCACCCACCCGATTATTAGGCGGTTGAGCTTTTCTATTCGCCAGACCATGCTCATACCGTTGCTTCGCGAGGTTATCTCTCTTACCTTGGCTTTGAAGCGTGCTATGGATTTGCGGTGGATGAAGTTTCTGGCCTTGCCCTTTTGTTTGTAAAAGGAGACGCCAAGAAACTTCCTTTTGTTTGGCCTATCTGCCGCACTCTTGGTACGGTTGACTTTAAGCTTGAGCCTGCGCCCTATGAAGGTGGTGATACTTTTTAAGGTACGCTCTGCCGCCTTTTTGCTTCTGAGGTAGATGTTCACATCATCGGCATAGCGGACAAAGCGATGCCCGCGTCGCTCTAGCTCTTTGTCAAGCTCATCGAGGTAGATATTGGCAAGCAGCGGGCTTAAGGGACCGCCCTGGGGCGTACCCTCTTGGCTTTTTGCCTTTACTCCTCCCAGCATGACTCCCGATTCAAGGTAGGCTCGAATGAGTTTTAGCACCCGTTTGTCGCTTACCTTGCGTGCCACGAGCGCCATCAGTTTGTCGTGGTTGACTCTATCGAAGAATTGCTCGATGTCAAGGTCGACCACCCAGCCGAAACCTTCTTCGATGTGACCCCTGGCTGCTCTGATAGCCTGGTGCGCGCTTCGTCCTGGGCGAAACCCGAAGCTTTGGCCCGAGAAGCCTGGATCGAATACGTCGGTGAGGATTTGCGCTACTGCTTGCTGCACCCACCTGTCGAGTACCGTTGGTATGCCAAGCTGCCTTACACCCCCGTCGGGCTTTGGTATCTCTACCCGCCTGACGGGTTGGGGCCGGTAGGCCCCCTCAAGAAGCATCTGCCTGATGGCCTCTCCTTGGGTCTTAAGATACGGTAGAAGTTCACCTACCGTCATGCCATCAATGCCGGGGCTGCCGCCATTGGATACCACACGCTTGTAGGCATGGTTGAGGTTATCTTTATGCAGTATCCTCTCAAGCAGCGCAACTTGCTCTTGCCTTGTGTCGTCCCTCTCTCTTTTTGACGCCGGGGACGGCTTAAGCGCTTCCGCAGTATCTTGGAGTTCCACTCCTACCTCCTGTGGAGAGCCTTCATATGAAGTTGTCTG
>NZ_PFNG01000178.1:5248-5747 GCF_002791875.1 Candidatus Aquicultor secundus
TTTAAACTTCACCCAACACAGCACATCTGTCAGACCTCCCCGGGTAAGAGCGGTAGCTTTCCTCCCATCTACCCGCCGCATTTACTACTTGAGGTTCGGGCAGTGAAAGGACTTTGTTTTGTCTAGCAAACTCGTCCGCCTCAAGACAGCCTTCTATGCGGTTCGTGTTCCTCGGGCCGGGAGTTTGCCTTAGGCTTCCTTCAGATTCCACCTCGCGATGGACACCCTTGCCCTCAGCTAATGGTTCCCACTGCCAAGCCCATAGCGGACTTTCACCGCCGAGTTACCGCCCATGCCGGGCGCACTAGCAATAAGCCCTGGATGGATGATCCAGAGCTATTTAGAGGAGCTACGTTTCTACCCCTATAAACCCCAACCCAAAGCTACGAACAGTAAGATAACCGATCCTCTATCTACCGAGGTTATGATTTTCTACGCATAACAGAGAAGGAGGGATAGGACGCTGGCAGGAGGTCTCAATCCTCTATCTACCGAGGTT
>NZ_PFNG01000252.1:0-3667 GCF_002791875.1 Candidatus Aquicultor secundus
ACGGCGCTTAGTTGTCATTCTGAAGGAGCGATTAGCAAATAGTGAACGGCGATGTCATTCTGAAGGAGCGATTAGCAATTGATTGTCATTCTGAAGGAGCGATTAGCAAATGGTGAACGAGCGATTAGCTGTCATTCTGAAGGAGCGAAGCGACTGAAGAATCTTGGGTGCGGAAACCTTCTTCTTGTGCGGGAGGGTCTAAGCTTAGACGCACTTAAGTGACAGAAGTACGTGAGCGCCCGCTAGATTCTTCGCTTCGCTCAGAATGACAATTGCCGGCGTTCACCATTCGCTAATCGCTCGTTCAGAATGACAATTGCCGGCGTTTAGAATGACACAATAATTATGGTGTTCCGGCACTAGAGCGCTCCCGTTTTTCTTACTGATAATTTACTTACCGATAATATAGACTTTGTTCATGACATCGTAGTGCCGGATCTTATCCACGACATCCATGCCCTCGGTTACTTTGCCGATAACGGTAAACCGCCCATCAAGTTTGGGCTGGTCGCTGAGGCAGATAAAGAACTGGCTGCCACCGTCAGTAGTTTTTTCGTTATGTACCATCGAAACCGTACCCCTCAAATGCGGAACATCGTTGATTTCCGCGGCAACCGCATATCCCGGCCCGCCGAATCCATCGTTGTCCTGATTGTTGTCCCTGCTTAACGGGTCGCCGCCCTGAATGACATAGCCCGGCACAACCCTGTGCCACTTGATCCCGTTGTAAAAATTGGCATTTGCGAGCCGTATAAAATTCGCGACGTTCTTTAGGGCTTTGTGGGGGAAAAGTTGAAATACTATCGTCCCCTTATTCGTTTCGATTACCGCATAGGGCCACTTCGATTTTTCGGACTCGCCCGCCGCACCGCCTTGCGGTTGCGAGTCGTTGGTACTATCCGGCTGAACATCTGCCTGCTTCACATCGTCCGCGGAACCGCCTGCATCGGCGGCCTTTCCGCCGCGCGAACAACCTATGCTGCCGATAGCAAGTATCGCAACGAATAAAACAATAAGGCCGAATTTAATCCGGTTCATCAAATACCTCCTTGTACAAATACAAACATGCAACCATAATAATACAAAATCAGCCGCATTAATGCCAGCTCACAGACAACAAATACTCATTTTGCAACCTTGCCTCTGTAGACTCTGTGTGCTATCATTTGAATCGTTCTTTTTTTAGTTCACCCTTGTGAAAAGGGTCACCATAAAAGTTCAAAGGTTTGAAAGGAAGTAGTATGGAAGGTAACGTCAGAAAGATTTTAGTATATCTAACAATCTTTTTAACCCTTGCGATTATTGTAGTCCTCGGATTTATGCTGAAGGACGTATTTACCGGCTCCGATGTACCTCAAAACCCGGCAGAACAGGCATATGTCATTGCAAAAGCAGCCGTGGCTAAGGATCCGAAAAACGCCGACGGGCTCTTTAAACTCTCCAAAGCAGAAGCGGACCTCGGAAGAATTGGGGATGCCGTGCAGCATATTAAACGAGCGATTGAACTTTCGCCTTCAGCACCGATGCTACACTACACGTTGGCTCAAATCTATATGGATAACGGACAAGAGAATGAAGCCATCGAGGAGCTAAAGGCGGAGCTAAAGGTTACCGAGCAGAAAAACGAGTTGGCCTGGTACGACCTCGGCGTTATCTTGAACAAGAAGAAAGACTACAACCAGGCCGCCTTCTGCCTTCAAAAAGCTCTGCAAAGGATGGATGGCGGTGCGGATGCCCATTACCAGCTCGGCAAGGCTTATGAGGGTCTTGGCAGGTTCGACCTTGCAATGAACGAGTACCAGCAGACCCTTCGATTTATACCTGATCACGCTGATGCTCAGATGGCAATTCAGCAATTGCAGGTAAAGTTGCTTCGTCAAAACCAGGCAGCGCTCGGTGTGAAAAAGAAATAAGATTAGCCAGCGAATGAAAGCTAGGAGGCGTTAAGTTGGTTAGAACTAAGACCTTGATTATTCTGGTAGCAATATTGCTCCTGACGATGGCTGCCCTTGCATATTTCTACTTCTATGTACTAAACAATCCAAACGATCAAGTCGAAAACCAGGGCATGACTCATCTGTTTAGCATCTACGGTTGGGGCGACAAACCCGATGAGCTAATGAAACGACCGACCGGTGTAGCCGCCGACGACAAGGGCAACATTTATGTCACCCTGCCCAGCAGAGGCAAAGTCGCTGAATTTGACAACAACGGCAACTTCATCCGCTCCTTCGGAAGCCAAGGTATGGCGCCGGGGTCGCTTCGCGGACCGATCGGGGTCGCGGTCGACTCGCAAAGGGGCCGGGTTTATGTGGCCGATAGAGAGCGCTTTAGGCTGGTAATCTTCAACCTGCAGGGCAAGTACATCTCGGAAACCACAATCATGTCGCCCGTTACGCCCGCGGTTGGCAAGGACAGGATATATTTGTCCACCTTCGGCCCGATCGCGATACTCAGCCTCGATGGAAAAATCCTTAATAGCTGGGGCTCGCGAAGCCGTGCGCTCGGCGGATTTGATTATCCGCACGGTGTCGTCGTTGATAACCGCGGCAACATTTATGTATCGGACACTAATAACACACGGCTTGTTGCATTAAATAAAAAAGGCGATGTCCTCTGGACAAGAGGAAGACCGCCGGCAGCCGTACTCGATCCTAAGAAGGGCCTGAACCTTCCCGCCGGGTTGGCGATGGATGAGAAAGAGCGCATATACGTCGTTGACGCCTTCGACTTTGCAATCAAGGTCTTTAATACCAGGGGAAATCAGGTAGCGCAGTTCGGCGGCAGCGCCGGTAACCTTGAAGGGCAGTTCAACATGCCCGATGGAATCGCATACATGGGAAACAAGGTCTTCGCAATTGCCGACAAGTTCAACGACCGCGTCCAGGTAGTGCGGCTTACGATACCCGGTGAAGAGGGTCCGTTTGATAACTTCCCGTGGTGGCTACTGTTGCTGATACCGCTGCTGATGGCTCTGCTGCGCCGCAAGAAGTTCATCGCCAACGAGGATTTCATGGAACTCGTCGTACAGGACCAGAAGCTGAGACTTCTCACCCAGGTGGCAAAACGGGTACACGTCAGCCAGCAAGTCTTCGACCGGTTTGCGGATTACGAGGAAGATGCATTAAAGTTCGCGGATATCGCCATCGTTCGGCAGTATAAGCAAGAAGAGATACGGGAGCTTGTCGAGAAGCACGACGTCACGGAAAATACGGCTGCCTTCCTTGCCTTAGCCAAAAAGAAGCTGGCCGAGAAGATCCTGCTGGGCAGGCTTACCCTGGCCTTTGAAGACGAAAAGGTACGGGAGGTACTTGAGGGCAACGGCAAGAAACCGCCAAAAACGATAAATTACCAGGAGTTCCTCGATAAGTATGAGGTTGAAGAGGAAGAGGCGGCACCCCAAGCAACGTAAGGGGATAGATGCAACCGATAAAAGGTGGGCCAAGCGCCCACCTTTTTTGTGTGCGCCCGGCACCCCTTTCGCCCCATAGCTCTACAAGAATTTTAAAAACTAGTTAAAAATCGCTTGGCTAGTGCACCATTTATTGGTAAATTAGGATTGTGAAAGATAGGACAAGCAGTCTTTAACAGTAATTTCACCAATAAGAGTCTTTGAAAACTATAGCAAGAAAACTCCTTTGGTAAGCGCACTATTATTCGGTAGAAA
>NZ_PFNG01000146.1:0-15590 GCF_002791875.1 Candidatus Aquicultor secundus
CGGTATCTGCTTTTAGTTCATCCTTCAACTCGGGGTAGCCGGGCGCCTCGAAGGGTTTATCGATGCCCGCAACCTTGAACGCTATCGCGGGTTTTACGGCGCTTGCATCACCGGCCGCCTTGCCCGTCGAATCGCCCTTTGCGATGCGCAAAAGAACCATCTCGCCGCTACCGGGTGAGCCATACATCGGCTTACTTTGCGAGAGGGCCAAAAACACTACAGGAAACTGTAGGCCTTTGGCCGCATGAACCGTCATTATGCGTACCGCTCCGAGGTTCTCGTCGGCGAGAACGGCGTCGCCCTCTTGGCTGGAAAGGTCTTTCTGCAGGGCGAGGTACTCCACGAAGCCTGCCAAATCGCGACCGTGCACGTTTTCGTAGGCGTCGGCAAGGCGCATGAGCTTTCGGATGTTCGCATAACGCAGGGCGCCGTTGTGATCGCGCATGAGCGAGCAGAGGTCGTAGCCCGTTTCGGAAACGGCTCTCTCTATAACCGACGAGAGCCCGGAGTAGGCGGCGAATCGTCTGAGGTCGTTGAATATCGCGATAAAGCGATCGAGTTTCTCTGTATCCGCCGCCTCAAGCGGCAGGTTCTTGCCCACATCTGCGTCGATTACGGCGTGCCATAGCGGCGCGTCGGCCCCGCCGATCTTTCCGGCTGCTCGTCGCATCAGGTAGAGGGCGTCGTCACTTAGGCGAACGCACGGCCCGCGCAGAACGCCGATGAGCGAGATATCATCGTATGGATTTACCAGCGTCGCGAGGAGATCCCGTATCTCGGCAACTTCGTCGGCG
This sequence comes from Candidatus Aquicultor secundus, assembly GCF_002791875.1. NCBI lineage: Bacteria > Bacillati > Actinomycetota > Candidatus Aquicultoria > Candidatus Aquicultorales > Candidatus Aquicultoraceae > Candidatus Aquicultor > Candidatus Aquicultor secundus. The sequence goes on from NZ_PFNG01000146.1 coordinate 795, forward strand.
GCATAATAGCCGGTGCCGCCGACTGTGTAATAGGGGATGCCGCGAAGTTTCAGGGCGTCTTCGATCTCTTTTAGTTTCGTTCTTCTGGGGATGAGGATGGCGATATCGTTTGGCTCATACACGCCCCGGCCGGTAATCGTCTTGTCGGTGATTTCTTTGATTCGATTGGCTATAAAAGCTGCTTCTGCTTGGGCCGCATCAACCTCTTCCCAGGTGGTATCGAATATCGCAAGCTCGATTGCCGTGCCTTCGGGCTGCTTAAAGTCACCGGGGTTTCTGCCCGGTTCGAGACGCAGGTGATCGTTGCCGAAGAACTTTGCGCTTGTGCCGATGCGATTCACAAAGGCGAGCACTTCTTCGCGACTGCGGAAGTTTTTCGGGAACGTCACCAGCTTGCCCGCACTCGTTTGCGTGCGCTCGCGAAGGCCTCTGAAAAGGGAAACATCCGCGTGGCGGAATTTATAGATCGATTGAAACTCATCGCCAACGGTGAACAGGTTATCGTTGGCGATAAGATTTATAAGGTCGCATTGCAGCCCGTTTGTATCCTGAAACTCATCGACCATTATCATCCTAAATCGTTTCCCGTAGCTCTCTCGAATCTCGGGATGGCCCTCGAACAGGTCCTTGGTCAAAAGCTGAAGGTCTTCAAAATCAACCCCCGAGATATCCGCTTTTCTCTGCCGGTATATCGCCGAAAATAGGCGCAGAAGCTCGGCGTAAAAACCGCGGTATCGATGCGCCAGGTCTTCGGCGAGCATGCGATCGATGGTATCGAGAAGGTCTTTGGTGCGTCCAAAAACCTTCTTGGAGGGGCCCGCCGACATATTCAGCTTAAATCTACTATCTTTGCCTCCTAAACCGGGCAGCAGGTCGTATTCCTGGATATCAAGGTAGGCGAGTAGGTTCCCGGCGACGCCGAAATTGGCGGTGTAGGTTTTCGGGCCGGCGTTTCGGTCGGCCGTATTCAGTATCCCTGCGATTTCGCCTTTAAGCTCATCAACGAGGGTGTTAACTGCCGAACGGTCTTGGGGCCGTACATCGGATTGAGGTAGCCCATCCGCTGGTTCGCTAAAACCGGCGCTTCTCAACGCACCGTACAGCGATAGAACCACATCCGATAGCTTGTCTTTGCCGATTTGGTAGATGAACTCCACGTGCTCCTGACCGACATGCGAGAACTCGTCTAAGGCCTGCTCTATTGCCTCATTGACCAGCGATATCATAGCCACGTCCTCGACTACGGTAAAGTTGGGGTCGATGCCCGCCGCAAAAGGATAGGCTTTGAGGATGCGCGAGCAAAAGCTGTGGATGGTGCTGATGTAGGCGTCGGGCAGCTTTCTGCCCGCCTCGACAAGGCCCGCCTCGGCGAGGCGGGCCTTGATCTTATCCTGAAGCTGGGCTGCGGCCTCGTTGGTAAAGGTAATGGTAAGGATGCGGTCGACAGGGATTCTGTCTTCAATGACGGCTGTAGCAAAGCGCTCGGTCATAGCTTTGGTCTTGCCGCTGCCCGCGGCGGCGCTGACGAAGACGTTGCCTTTGCGCATGTTTATCGCTTCTTCTTGTTGGGGATTGGGCTTAAATTCAGCCATCTTAGACACTTAGGCACGCCCCTTCCGGCAGATGTGGGTGAGACCGCAGAATGTGCAATCCGCGTTATTGGCAGGGGAGAAGGAGCCCTCTCTGATGCGCCCCGCTATCTCACCGACCTTTTCAAGGGCATTGGATATTATCGTCTCGAACTCCTCGTCGCTTTTTGCCGCCTTCGACGGCAGAGCCGATTTGTCGATAGCATCGCTGTTATATATGCCCTCAGCCGTGGTTTTTGCTATTGAAAGATAGCCGCCGGCGATCGGGTGCAGGCCCCAAAGCCGCTTGACGGCCTCGATATAGAGCGGCACCTGCAATTTCTTGGCCGATTCTATATCCTTCACACTCGGGATGCCCCTGCTTTTATAGTCGATAACCATTGCCCGGTTATTGTCGTCGATATCGATGCGGTCGATTTTGCCCCGGATTTTGGTGCCGCCGTCAAGCACCAGGCACTCTTCTTTGTGCTCGTCATCATACGTGTCGGCGGGTAGGCCAAACGACGCTTCGAAAAGGCTGGGCTTAAAATCGGTCGGTCTGCCCGCCTCAGCCCTGATAAAGCGCTTGAGGTTTTCAGCCATCTCATGCCGGCTGAATTTTGCATCAACACTCTCCGTATCCGCCGCCTCACGCCTGAATTCTTCTTCAAATATCCCTACGATGAGTTCTTCCAGCTCATCGAGCTTATCCTTAACCGGCTGATGCACGCCAAAGCGCTCGGGAAGAACCCTGTAGAACTTCTCGAGCGTTGAGTGCAGGATCGACCCTTTATTCCGGGCATCGAACTCAACGTCAATCATCTGCGGCTTGAGCATTCTCTCTACATACCAGTTGAAGGGGCAGTTCGCAAACGACTCAAGTTCGGTGATGCTAAAGGTGTCACGGCGCGCGATTAGTTTTTTCACCTCTCCGGAGGTAAAGCGGGCCGTCGGGGAGGGCGCCCTTGCCGTTGCGCTCTCCAGCTGATGCGAGCCGCCGGTGCTATCAGCGATGGTTTTTGCAAGGGCCGGTTGTTTGCGGTGACATTGTGCGGCAAAGCGAATAGCCTCTTTGGCGTTGGGAATGGACACGAGATTGCCGTCGAACACCACATCGGACAGGTAGCGTTTTGTTGTCAGCTTTTTTATCTCGTCCTCGTCCATCGACTCCTGGAGGTCGCTCAGGAAAGAGGATTTTAACAGCGATCTGCCATTGCTGTTAACGCTTTGACAACTTAAGAACAACCTCTCAGTTGCCGTGGTTGTAGCGATGTAAAAGAGGTAGCGCTCCTCGGCTATATCGCCGCCCCTGGTATCTATCTCAAGATTATAGGATGCGAGCTGCTTGCGCTCGTCCAGGTTAAAGAAAGGGTCTTCGCTCGTTGATTGGGGAAAGCAGCCCTCGTTTAAACCAAGCACAAAGACGGCCCTGTAGGTGCGACCGCGTGCACGGTGGACCCTTAGAATATGTACTTTTTCAGCTTCCGCCTCACGGCTGACGCGCATCTCGGCGGTAGAGAGGATTTTATAAACATCAACCGGGCTTGGGGTAAGCCTTGAGTCAATGGCTACCAGCTCATTGAGGCTGGCCAACGTATCTTCAATAACCGTTAACGACCCCAGGCCGGCCTTCTCGTCGTAGGTGAGAAGAGGTGCGCTGCGGCCATCCGCCCCGTTGCTTAGACTCAAATTACTTACCAGGATGCCGGTAAGGAGTTCGGAGCCGATCGCGTACACGCGTGATGCGACCTCTGAAAAACTATCAAGCGTTAAAAGACTGCTGATCTCTGCCGTGCCCGTACCGGATACCCGGGCCCATTGAGCGAGCATTTCGTGCGCTCCGGTGGTTCTATTGAGCCTTGCTTCACGCTCAAACCGGTCGATTTCACCTTGTTTATCTATATAGCGAATACGCAGGTAGGTGATGAGGTCGGCGATATTTCTCGATGCGTAGCAGAAGTTCAAAAGCGACAGCACCGCACGTCCCAGCGAACTGTGGCCAAACGGCACCAGCTCGCTCAATGAATAGGGGATGGCGAAGTCTTCAAACACCTGGATGAGGGTACGGGCATACCTATCCGGATCTCGTATAATAACCGCTATCTCCTCGGCCCGAAAGCCTTCTTTTCTGATTAGCTCTAAGATTCTGGCGCCGACAAGCTCGATCTCGCCCTGCTCGCCGGCCGCTACCAGAAAGTTGCGCTGCAGTATCGGTTTGGGGGTGTTCTGCGACGTGCCTTCGTTCGTCCAGGTCACGCTATCTGCGGTATCCGTAAGTGCCTCGACCGCCTCTTTGCGGCCGCTAAAGGCATCCGTATCTTTGAAGGTGAGCGCAAACGTGATATCCGCGTTGAGGCTTAAAAGCTCTATGATCCGCCGCTGGCTGGTTGTGAAATCATCAAACCCGTAGAGAAAAATCGGGCGAGTTTGAACAAGCTCGCCGTTCTCAAGCGCCTCAACCAGTTCCCAGCGGAGAAGCTGTTCATCAAGCAGGTTGAGGTTTTGAAGCGACTCCAGATAGCCTCGGTAAAGCTTGAAGATGTCATTAAGATAGTTGGCGGTTCTATAGCTGTCACCAGCCCACCGCGTAAAGGCATTCGCAAGTTTTTCAGGGGTGTTCATGCCCTGTTTTAAGTCGTTAAACAGGTAAATCAGAGCCTTACTAAAACCCGGATACTGGGCCGACTCGGCAAGCGAAACTAGGGTTGAGCCTTCAATGATTTGCCTTACGATAAACTCCTGCTGGATGGGGTCGATCCGGTGCTGGGTTATTTCTGCCTGCTGTGCCAACTGGCCCAAGAACTTATCGTATGTTGTGATGTTTATCCCCACAGCCGCAGCAACAATCTGGAGTAGTTCCCTTCGAATAGAAACAGCTTCTGTTCCGCTGGGCACGAGAAGAAGGGGATTATCGTCCAGCCGCCCGACGAAACGCTTAAAAAGCTCTCTTTTCTTTCCGCTTTGAGCCGGACCGACGATAACGTTAAGAGGCATACATATCTCCTGGTAGATGTGGGCATTGCTTGGGAATGCTCGTCTTACTAGTTGTAACTTATTTTACCAGAAGTTTGTGGTGGGGTCACTTAGCCAGAAACACCAGTGTCTCGATGTGGTAGGTCTGGGGGAAGAGGTCGACCAGGCGGATCGACTCGATCTCGTAGTTAGGCGCAAGCCGCTTTAAATCCCTTGCCAGAGTAGACGGATTGCATGAAATGTACACGATGGTGGCAGGATGCGCCTGCAGCAGGTTCTCGACGATTTTTGGCGAGAGACCGGCTCTTGGAGGATCGACGATGACGATATCAAACGGGCTGTACCTGCTTATATCGTAAGCCTCCGCCGCAGCCCTGTAGAAACACATGTTTTGTATGCGGTTTAGCCGCAGGTTCCTTTTACCGTCTTCCACTGCAAAAGGGTTCTCTTCAACAGCGATGACCTCATCCGCATCCTGGGCCAGCGGAAGGGAAAAGTTTCCCGCACCTGAGAACAGGTCGAGCACCCGTTTTCCGCTAAGGGGCTGAAGCCTATCCTTAATGAAATCGACCATGACCCGGTTGAGCTTCCAGTTGCTTTGGAAAAAACTCATCGGAGAGGCCGTATACGAGATTCCATCCAGGGAAAGGGCGAGGTACTGCCGGCCGTATTTGAGCGTTTCAAGTTGGGTTTTTATAAATACCCCCTCGAAACAACATTCGAGCAGCAGATCCGCAAGGCTGTCCCAAAAAAGCCGGTCGTGTTTGGCGCGTGGATTTGCTTTTATAGAGGCGTAAGTACCGTCACCACAGGATATCTGAATCTCATTGATGTCCCTGAAAAGCTCGGGCTGAGCGGACATGGCGCTTCGAACGCTCTTCAAGGCCTCGTTTATGGGGTCGATCATCAACGGGGAATAGTCGGTATCGACGATCTCGTTGCTCTTCTCCTTGTAGAAGCCGATCAAACCGTTCTCGACCTTAAATTGCCCCCTGAAGCGATACTTCCAGATAGCGTCTTCGTTGATGATGGGTGTATCCGGGGCAACGATGATGTTACCGATTCGCCGCAGGGAGTCGGTGAGAACCTGTTGCTTTATCACAACCTGTTCGCCGTAGGAGATATATTGAAACTGGCAGCCGCCGCATGCCTCAAACGAGGCGCATTTTGGCTGTATCCTGTATTCCGAAGGCTCGATTACGTTTTCCACCGATGCGATGTAGTAGTCCTTTTTCTCCTCGTTAACGGAGACCTCGACCATTTCGCCCGGTATCGCACCCCGTATAAGGATGATCTTAGGGACGGCCGCGGTGCGCCCGAGCGTGTACCCTCCGTAGACCGGGGCCCCGGCCCGCAATATGATGTTTTTATGCGGTACAGTTTGTGCCATTGCCACCTCGCTTCGCACCATATTCTTACCTAAAAGAGTCTTATACAAAACAGCATATGTAGTAAATAGGTCGCAGGGCAAGGGGTAAAATCCATTTAGAGGGAGACTAAGCTATTTTGTCTTTCCAAGTTGCTCTCTGGCGTGGTAGGAGCTTCTGACCAGGGGTCCGGATTCTATGTGCGAGAAGCCCATCCCTTTCCCGATCGCTTCAAGCTCTTCGAACTCTGCCGGCTCGTAGTATCGCGCGATGGGAAAGTGGGATGTGGAAGGGGCCAGATACTGTCCGATGGTTACGATATCGCACCCATGGTGACGTAAATCCGCCAGGGCCTCGATCAGCTCGTCTTTCTCCTCGCCCAGCCCGACCATAATGCCGGACTTGGTATGCCCTTTAAAACCCCGTTCCTTGGCGACTTTAAGCAGGCTTAAAGAGCGTTCGTAGCGTGCGGCCGCCCTTACGGCGGGGTAGAGCCGGGGGACGGTCTCGATGTTGTGATTGAGGATATCCGGCCCGGCATCGACTACCGCTTGCAGTGCTTGCCAATTGCCGCCAAAATCGGGGATCAACACCTCTATACCGCAGTCGGCATTAAGGTTTCTCGTTTCTCTAATTACTTCGGCAAAGATTGCGGCCCCGCCATCCGGCAGGTCGTCTCTTGTTACCGAGGTGATGACTGCGTAGTTAAGCCCCAGCGTTGCAATGGCTTTGGCAACGTTTAACGGCTCATCCGGGTCTGGAGGGAGGGGTTTGCCGCCGCCCACTAAACAAAACCGGCAATTGCGCGTGCAGATATCGCCAAGTATCAAGAAGGTCGCCGTTTTGGCTTCAAAGCACTCGTAGATATTGGGGCAGCCGGCTTCCTCACAGACCGTATTGAGTTTGAGCCCCCGCAAGATATGTTTTACCGCCCGGTAGTTCGGACCCTGCGAAACTCTAATCCTTAAGTGGAGGGGTTTTCGCTCATAACGCTGTGAGCGGCTATTACTGTCGCTATTAAGCTCAAGTATAGGTTTGTAGCTATCCGGCATAATATTCCTTATTGATTGGTATCTCGCCGAGGCCGACTTTAAGGATTTCTTCGCCCGGGATGGGGACCATATCCACATGGAAAACACGCCCGAAGTTTTCGATGACACGACTGCGAACCGGCTCGAGCGGAACTTCCAAACCGAGCAGTTTCGATAGAGAAGTGACGCCCTTGTCGCGGAGACCGCAGGGGATAATCCCATCGAAATAGCACAGATCGGTTGCAACGTTAAGGGCAAAGCCGTGCTTAGTCACGCCGCGGCTTACGCGAAGGCCGATCGCACCGAGTTTTTCCAGCCCAAACCAGACGCCGGGATAGCCGGGTAGCCTGTCGGCGTCGATACCGAAATCGCGGACGGTTCGCAGCAGCACCTCTTCGAGATTTCTCAGGTAATACTTGATCATCGAGATACCGCCGATCTCTATAATAGGGTACCCCACCAGTTGTCCCGGGCCATGGTAGGTTATCTCACCGCCGCGGTCCGAATGAAAGAGCTTTACGCCCTTCATTTCCATCTCCTCATCTGTGAGGACCAGGTGCGAGGAGTCGAACCGCCTGCCGACCGTGTAGACATGCGGGTGCTCTAAAAGAAGCAGCATGTCCGGCAGCTTCGATTCAGCGCGCATCGTCACCAGGTTCATCTGTAAATCGAGCGCGCTCTGGTAATCAATTATCCCAAGCTCTGCGACTAAACATTTCATTTTAGACATCCCAACTACAGCACGCTTGCGAGATCGGGGGAGAAGTCCCAGGTCTCAAGGTCTTCTTTTATACGGTTCAGGAACTGGGTCGCCATCGCGCCGTCAATCAGCCTGTGATCATAGCTAAGCGGCATGTAGACCATGCTGCGGATTGCGATGGCCTCGTCGATGACGATCGGGCGTTTCTGAATGCCCTCTAGGCTTAAAATCGCCACATTCGGCTGGTTTATAATCGGTGTCTGGATGAGCGATCCAAACGAGCCGGGGTTTGTAATAGTAAACGTCGAGCCGGTTACCTCATCCAGCGTGAGCTTGCCTGCGCGGGTTTTTTCCGCCAGCTCGTGGATGTGATGGGCGAGACCGAGAAGGTTCATCTCCTCGGCATGCTTTATCACCGGCACGATAAGGCCGTTCTCAACGGACACGGCGATCCCGAGGTTGACGTAGTCATGAAGCGCCATGTTGTGCTCGTCGATGATGCGTGCGTTGACCATAGGGAAATGGATAAGCGCGTCCACGGTCGCCTTTGCGACAAAGGGCAAGAAGGTAAGGGAGAAGCCCTCGCGTTTCTTAAAGGCCTCTTTTATCTTGTCACGTTGTTTAACCACATTGGTCATGTCGACCTCGACGATGCCTGTGACGTGCGCGGATGTGTGCCTGCTGCGAACCATGTGCTGGGCGATTTCACGCCGCAGGATATTCATCGGCACGATGCGCTCACCCAATGGCACCTCAGCCGAGGGCATGGGGGCAAGAGAGATCGGCGGGGCCTGGGCCATCGGCGGTTTCGGAGCGCCGGGGGCCGCGGCTTTTTGCATATCGAGATAGCGCTGAACATCTTGCTTGGTAATCCTGCCCCCGGAGCCGGTTCCGGTGACTTGCGACAGGTCGACATTATGCTCGCGGGCGAGCTTTCTTACAATCGGCGAGACAAAACCCACCGCTGGAGCGGGTCCGGTCTCGGTTGTCGTCTCATCGATGAGCGCAAGCTCGGCCCCAACCGGCACGGTCTCGTCTTCGGGCGCAACTATTTTCGCGACCCTTCCGCTGACGGGGGATGGTATCTCGGTTTCGACTTTCGCGGTCGATATCTCCACGATATTTTCATCCTTATCCACAAAATCGCCCTCGTTCTTGAGCCACTTCAGAATCGTCCCTTCCGTGACCGTCTCTCCAAGCCGGGGCATCGTTAATGCAACCGTCATATGCTAATTCACCCTCTTCTTTATCTGCTCCTGCGAATACCTAACCCATCAATTTCTCCTTATAAGAACCTAAAGGATATTTAAATATGCCTTAGCCCGCTCTCTAGACCCACACCCCGGCCCACTAATACGCCGATAACTTATCAATTGCGGCCATTACATCGTCCACCTGGGGGAGGAAGTAGTCCTCGAGGGGTGGGCTATAGGGAATCGGGGCGTCCGGGGAGGAGACCCGTAAGATAGGGCCGTCCAGGTATTCGAACCCCTCCTCCGCGATGATCGCAGAGACCTCCGCACCGATGCCGAGCGTCCGCGTGTCTTCGTAGAGCATGATGGCTTTGCCTGTTTTGGCGATCGACTGCAATATTTGGATTTTATCCAGGGGATAGATGGTTCTCAAATCCAGAACCTCGACCGAGATGCCTTTTTCCTGGGCTTTATCCGCCGCCGCCAGGGCGGTCTGCAGCATCGCACCATAGGTGACGATGGTGACGTCGGTGCCCTGGCGCTGTACTTTGGCGGCCCCGATGTGGCAGGCGTAATCGTCCACCGGAACCGGTCCTTTGAGACGCCGGTATAGGTACTTGTGCTCGAAAAACACGACCGGGTTGTTATCCCGTATCGCGGCTTTTAAGAGCCCTTTTGCATCCCAGGGGGTGCCGGGGACGATGACTTTAAGCCCCGGGACATGGGCGAACCATCCTTCGGGGCTCTGGCTGTGAAACGGCCCGGCCCGCAAGCCCGCGCCGGACGGGGCCCGCATGACCATGGGTACCGCGTCCCGGGTGCGATAGTGTATTCTGGCCGCGACGTTTACGATCTGGTCCCAGGCGCAGTGGATAAAGTCGGCGTACTGGTACTCGACGATCGGGCGCATCCCCATCAGGGCGGCCCCGACCGCCATCCCGGTAAAGGCCTCCTCGGCGACCGGCATGTCGATGATACGCTCCGGGCCGAATTGCTCCAATAATCCTTTAGTGACTTTAAACGCCCCGCCGTAGGTGCCGATATCCTCGCCGACCATGAAGACGTTCGGATCGCGCTGCATTTCTTCCCTGAGGGCCTCGGTTATCGCGTCGATAAAGAGGGTTTCTTTTGTTTCTCTGCGGCCGCCGCCGTTTACGTTGCCGGATGCCGGCATCCGGTTACTCGGCGTAGACATCTTCGATGGCCTCCTTTGGTTCCGGATAGGGGCTTGCTTCGGCGAAGGTTACGGCATCTTCAACCATGGCGTTTATCCGGTCGATGACCTCTTTCTTGGAGTCCTCGTTGAGAAACCCTTTCTCGTTGAGGTACGCCTCAAAGCGCACGATGGGGTCGCGCTTGGTCCAGAGATCGATGATATCTTTGGCCACATAGGTGGCGGAGTCGTGCCCGGCGTGGCCGCGCATTCGCATGGTTTTGGCTTCGATGAGCGTCGGGCCGCCGCCATCCCGGGCCCTTTCAACAGCTTTCTTGGCTTCCCGGTAACACTCGACGACGTCGTTGCCGTCAACGATTACCCCGGGCATGGCGTAGGCTACCGCGCGGTCGGCGACGTTTGCAACCTTCATTTCCTTATAGACCGGGGTGGAGTAGGCGTACCCGTTATTGATGACGACGAAGACGACCGGCAGGTTGTGCACCGAGGCGACGTTGAGCGCCTCGTGCCAGTCGCCGACGCTTGTCGCGCCCTCGCCGCAGTAGGCCATCGCGACCCTCGGCTCTTTGCGCAGCTTAAAGGCAAGCGCCGCGCCTGCCGCAACCGGGTAAAAATTGGGGAGCATGCTGACCGTGGCAAAGGTACCGCGACGTAAATCCCCCTGGTAGTTATCCTCGCCCTTGCCGTGGGTGAGGCTATTTGCACGTGCGTAGTGCTGCAAGAACACTTCCCGGGGGGTTATCCCTCTCGGGAGCTGGGACATCATATCACGGTGGGTGGGCGCAAGCACATCACCCTCCTCAAGGGCGTAAGAGGCGCCGATTTCGATGGCTTCCTGCCCGGTACCTAGATAAATGGCGCCCGGCAGTTTGCCGCCTTTGTAGAGAAGGTTGAGTCTATCCTCGATCGCCCGCCCGAGCCGCATCAAGTAATAGATATCCATCAACTCTTTTGTTCCAAGTTCCAACGGTTTTACCTGCATATTGTTACCTCCACGAGCAACCTATCATTCCTATGAAGAACCCTATAAAGAGTGCAACGGTTTTCCGGCCAGCTTCAGCGCAGCTTCTCCAATCGCCTCGGTAAACGCCGGGTGAGGGTGGAGGAACTGGGCCACGTCGGCGGCGGTGGCTTCCCAGTTGGTAATAAGCATCGCCTCCGAGATGAGATCGACTACATCCGGGCCTATCAGGTGGACGCCGATTATCGGGCCGCCTTTTACGGAAACCATCTTTGCAAAGCCGATTTCCTCTTTATTTATTGCCGAGCGCGGTATCACCTGGAAGGGAAGACCCACCGTTTCGATATCGTAGCCGGCCTTTACCGCCTCCTCTTCCGAATATCCCACTTTGGCGAGTTGGGGATATCCGAACGTATAGATAGGGATTTGCCGCAGGTTAAGCGGTGGCGGATTTATACCGGCGATTATTTCCACGGCATGGATCCCTTCAGAGAAGGCGAAGTTGGCGTATTGCGGGTTATAGGTGACATCGCCGACCGCGTAAATTGCATCGACATTCGTCTTCATGTCGGGATCGGTTATAATAAAGCCGTCTTTGGTGTCGATGCCGAGGGAGTCGACATCGATATTGTCCAAATTGGCGATTCTGCCTGCGGTGACAAGTAACTTGTCTGAGGCAATCGTTTGGCCCTCATCGTTCTTGGAGAGTTCGACCTCTATCTTGTTGTCGACCAGGACAGCCGCCTCGACTTTCGATGCGGTATGGATGTTAATGCCCCGCTTTTTAAAGATTCGCTCCAGGCGTTTTGAGATATCTTCGTCGTCGCGCGGCACGAGGCGCGGGGAGTGTTCGATAAGATGAACTTCCGCACCGAGCGAGCGAAACAGCGAGGCGAACTCGACACCATACGCACCGCCGCCCACTATGGCTATGGATTTCGGGACCTCATTTATCTCAAGCGCCTGTGTTGTATTCATGGCGATATCGCCGACGCTTCGAAGCGCCGGTATACTCTGGGGTTGTGAACCGGTTGCGATAATGATGTTGGGGGCGGTCACTACGGCGGTTTCTGATCCGGTTTCGACCTGCACCCGTCCGGGTTCGCTAAAAGTTGCCGTTCCGTTTATAATCTCGACTTTGCGCTGTTTAAGCAGTGTCTCTAAGCCCATAAACAGGCGATTTACAGCAGTGTTTTTGGCTTTTTGCATGCCCGCCCAATCGTAAGAAACGCCCTCCACGCTAATCCCGAATTTATCCGCTCTTTGGACGGTATCAAGCACATACGCACATTGCAGCAGGCTCGCGGTTGGGATGCATCCACGGTGCACGCACGTCCCGCCGACTTTGTCTTTTTCTATGACCGCCACCTTAAGGTTTAACTCAGCCGCCCGCAGCGCCGCGGCGTACCCTCCGGGGCCTCCGCCGATGATGGCGAGGTCGTAGCGTGCTTCTGCCAACGTAAAATACCTCCAGAGTTAAGTGCTAAATTACCTGTGCCTGGGTTGCTTTGTAAGCAATCCAGTGCCGATTTTAAATATACCCGTTGAGGGTGGCCGCTAATCTTGTCGTCAATCCAAATCTGCGGTAGGTATATACATAGCAATGCCCGCGAACTTGATTAGAGGGGAGAGTGCCGGGTAGTGAGCGGTCGGATAAAGGATGTCGTAGTTGTCGGATGCGGTTTTGCCGGCATGGAGGCGGCAGGTATGGAGGCGGTTGGTGACATATGTAGCTGTATCCTATAGAATGTATCTTAATTCCACAGACTGGTCTAAAAAAGTTTGCATGCGCAAAAAGCTGCCGGTCTGAGGCGCAACGGGATTCTCTTCGACGCGGGAGGGGCATTGACCGAGGGGAACGGACATCTGACCATCAAGCAATTGCCGCCTGAGCTGAGGCCACGGGAACGGCTTATCCAGTTTGGTGCGGGCAGTTTGTCAAATGCTGAATTACTGGCTATAGTGTTGGGTACCGGCACAAAAAATAAGACTACGGTTCAACTTAGCGAGAAGTTGTTATCGCGCTTCCAATCGCTCGGGTCCCTGGGACGGTCGACCATCGAGGAACTCTGCGATATCAATGGAATAGGAAAGGTAAAAGCCACAAAAATCCTGGCGACGCTCGAACTGGGCCGGCGGCTTACAGCGGCGGCACCGGCTGAGCGGTTTACCATCGGTTCCCCCGAGGATGTCGCGCGACTTCTCATGTCCGATATGCGCGACCTGGACCGCGAGTATTTTAAAGCGCTGGTGCTGAATATAAAGCACCAGGTGTTAAAGGTTATCGACGTGTCCATCGGTAGCCTGAGCTCATCGGTCGTGCACCCGAGAGAGCTTTATAAGATGGTAATCAGGCACAACGGCGCGGCGGTTATCGTCGTGCATAACCATCCCAGCGGGGACCCGACGCCGAGCGCCGAGGATATCAGGGTTACCAAGCGCCTTTCTGAGGCGGGTGGTATCCTGGGGATTGATCTGTTGGACCATATTATTCTAGGGGACGGTCGTTTCGTCAGCCTTAAAGAATATAGCTTAATGTAGCCGAAAGGAGCATCAATGTTTGATTTTTTAGCGATGCCGCTAAGTCGAGATATAGCGATTGATTTGGGTACCGCCAATACTCTCGTTCACGTTAAGGGGAGAGGCATCGTTCTAGTTGAGCCTTCGGTTGTTGCTTATGATAAGACATCGGGCAAGATACTGGCTGTTGGGGTAGATGCCAAGAGAATGATCGGCCGCACGCCGGGGAGTATCGTCGCAATCAGGCCGCTTAAAGACGGTGTTATTGCAGATTTCGATGTGACCGAGGCAATGCTGCGGCATTTCATACAAAAAGTACACAATCGCAAGCAGCTCGTAAGGCCGAGGGTTGTAATATGTGTCCCATCCGGGGTAACCGAGGTGGAGCGGCGCGCCGTGTTTGAGGCCACGCTTCATGCGGGCGCACGCGAGGTGTACCTGATAGAAGAGCCCATGGCGGCGGCTATCGGAGCGGGCCTGCCCATTCAGGAGCCCACGGGCAATATGGTCGTCGACATCGGCGGGGGAACCACCGAGGTCGCGGTTATATCGCTGGGCGGCATCGTTACCTGCCAGTCGATCCGAATCGGCGGCGACGAGTTCGACGAGGCGATCATGAATCACGTCAAGAAGGAATACAATATCATGATCGGCGAGCGCACCGCCGAAGAGATAAAAATCGAGATCGGAAGCGCCTATCCAATGGGTGACGAAGAGGATGCCGAGGTCAGGGGGCGCGACCTCTTAACCGGGCTTCCTAAAAACGTCGTTCTCTCATCTGAAGAGATACGGGCGGCGATTGAAGAACCGCTTTCGGCGATAGTTCTTGCGATAAAAGGCACGTTTGAGAATACTCCGCCGGAACTATCAAGTGATATTATGGATAGAGGGATTGTCATGACGGGCGGCGGTTCGCTGCTGAAAGGCCTCGACGAGAGGATACGGCAGGAGACGGGGATGCCGGTTCATGTAACGGACGACCCCTTGAGCTGTGTGGCCATGGGAAGCGGCATAGCCCTCAGCGAGATACAGACGCTAAGGAAGGTATTGATCGGCACTTCATCAAGGTAAAAGTAGGCAGTAGGGAGTATGCAGTAAGCGAGAGGGTGGGCCGCAAGAAGACTATTGCTAGGTGTCATTCTGAGCGATAGCGAAGAATCTAGCAGAGAGAGAGTGGGCCGCAAGAAGACTATTGCTAGGTGTCATTCTGAGCGATAGCGAAGAATCTCGGGTGCAGGCACTGTGATTGTAACTTACTAGCGTCTAGGCGTAGCTTTACCGTTCTTAGGTAGATGGTTTTATTCTGACT
>NZ_PFNG01000146.1:15622-17120 GCF_002791875.1 Candidatus Aquicultor secundus
GAGGAGTTTTTTATGCCGGAGTTTTTCGGTAGACGCAATTACCTGATTCTCTTCGGGCTTATTTTTATAAGTATGGTTATCCTCACCGTTCACTTTCGTGAAGGTCAGGACGGCCCCATCCACCGGGCACAACGCCTGGTGCTGGCGGCAACAGCCCCGCTGCAAGCGGCCGTAACTACAGCGCTCACTCCTGTAGGGGACGGCTGGGATTATCTTGCGCATTTTGGCGAACTCAAACGCGAAAACAAGGAACTGCAAAAAGAAGTATCGGCGCTTAAAAGCGAGCTGTTCGCGCGCCACGGCCTCGAGGCCGAAAACGACCGCTTACGAAAACTTATCGATTTTAAGCAAAAGCAAAAATACGGTACCATCGCCGCCAATGTTATCGGTATGCCCGAGAACAACTGGTGGTCTTCAATCATCGTCGACCGTGGTCTCTCGGCCGGGGTCAAGCATAATATGCCCGTTATTGCGGGCGGCGGGCTTGTCGGCCAGGTTTCAGATGCCTCGTCGCGCGTCTCAAAGGTCGTCCTCTTAAACGATGCCCAGAGCGGCGTCTCGGTGCAGGTGCAGCGAACGGGCGAGGTGGGTGTTATAAAAGGCCAACTCAAAGACAAGCGGCTGGTTTTGCAGTACATTTCCAGGGATTCGGACATTAAAAACGGCGATATTATCGTCACCTCGGGACTTGGGGGGATTTTCCCCAGGGATCTCTACGTTGGCATGGTCGCCAAAGTGCGCCAGTCGGTCTATAGCCTCTATAAAATCGTTGAAGTCGAGCCGCCTATCGACTTTTCGCATATAGAGGAAGTTCTTATCCTGCAATATGACCCCGGGGTTTCGATCACGGAGGGCAACTGATGTGGCCGATAATCCAATCTTGCCTGGTCGTGCTCGGTGCCTTTATTTTGCAGGCGGTGCTGGTCCCGCATATAGCTCTAGGCGGAACTAAACCGGATGTCATTCTCATTGTGACGGCGCTCTACGGTTTTACCTATGGGCCGCCGGTCGGTGCGATCGCGGGCTTTTTCGGGGGGCTCTTAGGTGATCTTGTCGGCGGCACGCACGTGGGGCTCGGCCTGGTAAGTAAATCAATCGTGGGGTTTTTCGCGGGGCTGGTCCAGAGGACGATCTTCGTCGAAAACATTCTGTTGCCGATGGTAGCGATTTTCATCGCAACGTGGCTCAACGAATTCGTCTACGTGGGGTTTATGTTCCTGCTTGGCGAAATCACGCCCATCAAAGTGCTGATGCTTCAGGTAATTCTTCCGACGGCGATCTACAACGCGCTTCTCACCCCGCTTGTCTACTTGATCGTCCGCCGCTTCCTCGTGTTTAAACAAGAAACGCCCTCGATCAATGTAGCCAGGAAGTATGAATAAGAACAGAAGCCAGGAGCCCAAAGAGCAGAAGTCAGAAGTCAGAAGGTGTGGGTCGAGAGAGCGGGTTTTAGTAGGCAGCAAGGAGTATGCAGAAGGCAGTTAAAAACCAGGGTATG
>NZ_PFNG01000162.1:0-3610 GCF_002791875.1 Candidatus Aquicultor secundus
TCCTGACTCCTGGCTTCTGCTTTTACAATAGTTCTTTTTGCTTGATCCAGGACATCATCGAGCGGAGTTCTTTGCCCACCCTCTCGATTAAATGGCCGGATTCTTTCTCTCTCATCGCTTTTAGAACCGGCTGGTTGGCCTTGTTCTCAAGCATCCACTCACGGGCAAAACGGCCCGACTGGATATCATCAAGTACGCGCTTCATCTCGGCGCGTGTTTCATCGGTGATAATGCGCTTGCCGACTGTGATATCGCCGTACTCGGCGGTGTTGCTGATCGAGTAGCGCATGCCCGAGATGCCCTGCTCGTTAATAAGATCGACGATGAGTTTGAGTTCGTGCAGACACTCGAAGTATGCAATCTCCGGCTGATACCCGGCCTCGACCAGGGTATCAAACCCGGCGCGGATGAGTTCGCTGGTACCGCCGCAGAGAACGGCCTGCTCGCCGAAGAGATCGGTCTCGGTCTCTTCTTTGAAGGTAGTCTCAAGAACGCCCGCGCGGGTGCCGCCGATACCTCTCGCATACGCGAGGGCGATATCTTTTGCTTTCCCGCTCGCATCCTGGTAGATGGCGATAAGTGCAGGAACGCCCTGGCCTTCCTCGTAAGTACGACGGACGACATGACCCGGACCCTTTGGGGCGATCATAATTACGTCGACATCCGTCGGCGGCTCGATTTGATGAAAGTGGATATTAAACCCGTGGGCAAAAGCCAACGTCTTACCGGGCGCAAGATGCGGTTTAATCTGTTTCTTATAGAGTTTGCCCTGGGTCTCGTCGGGAGCCAGGATCATGATCAGATCGGCCGCCTCGGCCGCTTTATCTACGGGCATCACGGTGAGACCGCGGCTTACGGCCTTCTCCCAGGACTTACTGCCTTCACGCAGGCCAACGATAACATCGACGCCGCTCTCATGCAGGTTAAGCGCATGCGCATGGCCCTGGCTTCCAAACCCGATAACGGCAACCTTCTTCCCTTTGAGTATTCCAAGATCAGCATCCTGATCATAATAAACTTTTGCCATATCATCCTCCGTATACTTGTATAGATTAACCTTTAAATTATAACACAAATCCCTGCTTGATGGGACAGCAAGCTCACTTCGCTCGCTGAGGCAGGGTCCGGGGACCAAGGGCCAGGGTGTTGACCTAGAGCAAAAGTACGCTTTCTGTCATTCTGAAGGAGCAAAGCGACTGAAGAATCTTGGGTGCAGAAACCTTCTTTTTAGGGTGAAGGGTCTAAGCTTAGATAGAGCTAGAATAAAGACTTCTCAGCTAAGTAGATTAAAGCTTAGACGTACTCAGTGGCATAAGTCCGTGATTGCGATCTAGATTCTTCACTTTGTTCAGAATGACAATAAATATACTCAGAACAATAAGTCCCTGGGATCTGATCCTCTATGCTTCGGCTAGCTTCCCTCGCGCCAGCGCTATTTTACCGGTTCTGACCAGCTCTTTTATGCCGTATGGCCTGAGGAGATCCTCGAGGGCCTGGATTTTGGTAGCCGTTCCGGTAATCTCGATGGTCAGCGTCGATTTGCTCACGTCGACGATATTGGCCCTGAAAATATTAGCCGTTTCCAGCACCTCACCGCGTATATTCGGTGGTGCGTTGACCTTGATGAGCACAAGTTCGCGCTCGACCGAGTCCCTCGGGTCAAGATCGCTTATCTTGAGAATATTCACCAGCTTGTAGAGCTGCTTCGTTATCTGTTCGAGTTTAACATCATCCGCATCGACCACGATCGTCATGCGGGAAACCTCCGGGTTCTCGGTCGGCCCGACCGCGAGGCTATCGATATTAAAGCCCCGTCGGCTAAAGAGGCCGGAAACTCGGGCCAGGACACCCGGTTTATTTTGAACGAGTACTGACAGGATGTGTTTCACGCTTCTCGACCTCCTCATCTATCATCTGGCTTAAAGATGCGCCAGGAATTCCACCCAACATTTCATCGATGGATGCACCGGGTGCAACCATCGGGTATACGTTCTCTTCACGAGCGACCATAAAGTCGATCAGAATCGGCTTGCGGGCCTCGATCGCTTCTTTAAGCGTCGGCTCGACGTCCTCTATCTTCTCGACACGGACACCCTTAATACCGTACGCCTCGGCCAACTTTACAAAGTCCGGCGTACCGACATCAAGATCGACCGATGAATACCTGTGGTCATAGAACAGCTCCTGCCACTGGCGAACCATCCCCAGGAAGCGATTATTAAGAATCGCAATGATTATGGGCAACTTATTGGCGGCAACCGTTGCAAGTTCCTGGGAAACCATCTGGATGCTGCCGTCGCCGTCGATATCTATAACAACCGAATCCGGTTTGCCGACCTGAGCGCCGACCGCTGCGGGCAGACCAAAGCCCATCGTCCCCAATCCACCGCTTGTGATAAAGCCGCGCGGCGTGTTTGCGCTATAGAACTGCGCGGCCCACATCTGGTTCTGGCCGACACCCGTGGTGATGATCGTCTCGCGGCCTTTCGTGACCTTGTTGATCGTATCCACAACGTACTCGGGACGAATAACCCCGTTCTGGTGGTAGTGAAGCGGGTAGGCCTCTTTCCACCTGGCGATCAGCTCGTGCCACTTCGTTTTATCCCCATGCGGCTGCTCGATCTTTTGAACAGCGGTCACCAGGTCTTTTAAAACGGTTTTCGCGTCGCCGACTATCGGAACGTCGACGCGAACGTTCTTGCTTATCTCCGCCGGGTCGATATCCACATGGATGATGGTGGCGTGCGGCGCAAAGGTTGAGACCTTGCCGGTTACGCGGTCATCGAACCGTACACCGATCGCAAGGATAACGTCACTGTCCATGATCGCATAGTTAGCGTAGCGCGTACCGTGCATACCGAGCATCCTCAAGGATAAATCATGGTCGTCCGGAAAAACACCCTTGCCCATCAGCGTAGTCGTCACCGGGATTTGAACCGTCTCGGCGAGCTTGCGCAACTCATCCCACGCTTCGGAGTGCGTGATACCGCCGCCGGCGTAAATGATCGGCTTATGCGCCCCGGCAAGAAGTTTCGCCGCCTCTTTAATCTGCTTGGCATGGCCCTTATAGGTTGGTTTATAACCGGGGATTGTCAAATCTTCTGGATATTTGAAATCAATTTCAGCTTTTGACATATCTACCGGCATATCGATAAGAACCGGTCCCGGCCTGCCTGATTTAGCAAGCTGGAACGCCTCGCGGATAATCGTCGGCAATTGACTAACGTCTTTCACCAGATAACTATGCTTTGTTATCGGCAATGTGATGCCGGTAATATCCGCTTCCTGAAACGCATCGGTTCCAAGTACATTGGTCGCCACCTGTCCCGTGATCGCTACCATCGGGGTTGAATCCATCCAGGCATTCGCCAATCCCGTAACCAGGTTGGTCGCACCCGGCCCGGATGTTACGAGGCAGACACCCACCTTTCCCGTCGCCCTTGCATAGGCATCCGCCGCGTGCCCGGCGCACTGCTCGTGTCTCACCAGAACGTGACGAATCGTCTTGCAATCAAAAAGCGCATCGTAAATGGGCAAGACCACCCCGCCGGGATAGCCGAAGAGTACGTCTACGCCCTCCATCTCCAAACTTTTAATTAATGCTTCTGCT
>NZ_PFNG01000030.1:0-230 GCF_002791875.1 Candidatus Aquicultor secundus
GTTAATGAACTCAACCGGATGGGAAGCGACGTACAAACCGAAGGTCGCCATGCTATCATAAACGGTGTGTCAAAGCTTACCGGTGCCCCCGTTAAAGCCCCCGATTTACGGGGAGGCGCCGCACTTGTTCTCGCCGGGCTTGCCGCAGAAGGCGTTACCGAAATCTCCGACATCTACCACATCGACCGCGGCTACCACAACTTCGAACACAAGCTTCGAGCGCTGGGCGC
>NZ_PFNG01000030.1:272-5361 GCF_002791875.1 Candidatus Aquicultor secundus
CACGTCTGCCCGCGGTTGAGCTTTATTTCGATGCCGGTTGGGTCGTAGTAACGGGTCGGATCGGTGACCGTAGCACGGTTCCAAGTTGCCTGGATAGTCTTCCCATCCTGAAAGACGATGCCCCGGCCGGTCCCAACCAGGTTAACCTTCATCCTGCCCTTGGGATCATCGGCGATATTTGAGATGGGCGCATACTGTATAACGACGTTCTTTGGCGAAATCTGCCGGTTGTTATCGGGGTCGATATGGGGCTTGCCGACCATAAAGCGTTTGTAAGTGTTAGTCTGGCGGTCGTAATCATATCTTACCAGGAATAACGGTTTGGAAAAGTTGATTACAACGGTTTCGGTTGCCGGGCGCATCTCAAGCGGCTCGTCGTCTTTGAAATTCAACTTCTGAAAAAATACCTGCTGGTTGTAGCCATGCGCCTCCGATCCCTTGCGCAGGAAATCGGTCGACGTGTATAGATTATGCGGGGCGTGTCTGGTCTTTATTCGCCAGAAGTAGTCGCCGTTAAAATATTGATCGAGATCGGCCAGGCCAAGGTTTTTAATGACGTCGTAAATCGTTGTCGGCCCGCCGCAGTGCGCATAGACGGCATCATATTGCTTGGCCAAATCGGCGAAATATTCGCGCGCGCTTCTAACAGGGCCGATATTACCCACGTCATTGTGCAAAAAGACGGCCATAAACCTGGTGATGCCGCCCTCGGCCACCGTTTCATAGACAACACACGCCTTGCTTAAGCCCGACTGCGGCCGTGCATCCGGATGGTTTTCGATCATAACCGCAAACGGCCGGCGAAGGCTCTGTTGTTCGCCCGTGGCTTCTCCATCAAGCGGACAGGTAAATTCGGGCACGGTTGCCGTAGCCTCGGCAATTGTAGTTTTGGTTGTACTGTCAACGGTTGCACGGGACTCGGTGGTCTCCTGGGGAAATATATCGGGCCAAAAAACGGCCACTGCGGCACCCGCTATAAATAGTAACGAAACGACCGTTATAATAATAAAGTGAATTTTCTTCATGACAGAATGCGGCCCTCAAATAAAATAAGTATGCATTTGCCCGTTCCTTCGGAATTAGGCATTAGGCACTTTAGTAGCATAATTCAGCAGGGGATTTCAGTCAAGTTTATGGTGCAGTAATGGTGCAGTAACCCGGTCGGCGTTTGATTAAATTTGGGAAAAACGCTAATATCAAAAGATGAATGTTTTGCCAGGTATTATGATGCGACATCCTTAAGGGGCGTCGAATTGCGTTCCGAGGGAATGCACGATTTGGAGGATATAACGGTGCTTGAGATAGACGAGATACAAAAGATTATTCCTCATCGCTACCCGTTTTTGTTGATCGACCGGATAACTGAATTCGAGCCTGGGATAAGAGCAAAGGGACTTAAAAACGTCACGATAAACGAGCCGTTTTTTACCGGTCATTTCCCCGACTATCCCGTAATGCCGGGTGTTTTAATCGTCGAAGCCCTGGCGCAGGTCGGTGCCGTGTCGATCCTAAGCCTTGAGAAGAACAAAGGGAAGATCGCCTTTTTTGGCGCCATTGACGGTTTTCGCTTTAGAAGACAGGTCGTTCCCGGCGATCAGCTCGTTCTTGAAGTAGAAATAACGAAAGTAAAGGGTCCCATCGGTAAGGGAAAAGCCGTCGCCTCGGTTGACGGCGATATCGTTGCCGAAGGGGAATTAACATTTGCGGTAAAATAATATAGGTGAATGGGGATTATAAAAAGCACCTTAATCACCTTGATGTAGACTATGTACTAAGAGCTTGTTACTATGTGGAGATGATTTATTGATGTCCTTGGCGGATAGGATTAACGAGAAGACTGCCCGTGTTGGCATTATCGGTATGGGGTATGTTGGGCTTCCCTTGGCCATTACCATAGCGGAAGCAGGCCTTAAGGTTACCGGTATCGACCTTGATAAAGAAAAAGTTGCCATGATCAACAAAGGCGAGAGTTATATCCCCGACGTTGATCAGGCTGCAATAAAAGAATTGGTCGACACCGGGCGGTTCGACGCAACCGCGGATTTTTCAGCTCTGGCCCGGATGGACGTCATCAGCATCTGCGTGCCGACGCCGCTAAATGAGATGCATGAGCCCGATATATCCTACGTGCGTGCTGCGGCAACCGAGATCGCCAAATTCTTAAAGCAAGACCAGCTGGTAATCCTTGAAAGTACGACATACCCCGGCACCACCGAAGAAGTGGTCCTTCCGATGCTCGAAGAGAGCGGCCTCACCGTCGGCCAGGGCTTTTACTTGGCATTCTCGCCGGAGAGGGTCGATCCCGGTAATAAAACCTACGGTATCGACAACACGCCGAAAGTTGTCGGTGGGGTGACCGAGGGATGCACCGAGCATGCCAGGTCCTTTTACTCACAGTTTGTAAAAATGGTCGTGCCGGTGTCTTCGACCAAAGCCGCCGAGATGACAAAGCTTTTAGAAAATATCTTCAGGTGCGTAAATATAGCATTGGTAAATGAGCTGATGCTTTTATGCGACCGCATGGATATAAATATCTGGGAAGTAATAGAGGCCGCTGCCTCAAAACCGTTTGGATTTATGCCGTTTTTACCGGGGCCGGGTCTTGGCGGGCACTGCATACCGATCGATCCGTTTTACCTGTCCTGGAAGGCGCGCCAGTATGATTTTCACACCGAGTTTATAGAGCTTGCCGGGAAAACAAACGAAAGCATTCCGTATTACGTGGTATCAAAGGTAGGCGAGGCCCTTAACGAGCACGAGAAAAGCATCAAAGGCTCGAATGTTCTTGTCCTCGGCCTTGCATATAAGAAAGACATCGGCGACACCAGAGAATCCCCGGCGCTTAAAGTAATATCACTTCTTGAGAAGCGTGGGGCGCATATCCTCTATCACGATCCGTATGTCGACGAGCAGATTATCGATACGAAGACATATACGTCGGTTGAGCTTACGCCGGATATCGTCACCAAGAGCGATTGCGTGCTTGTCGTGACGGACCACACCGAAGTCGATTACAACATGGTGGCCGACAACGCGAAACTTATCGTCGATACCAGAAACAAACTTAAGAGTCTTATGGGAAGCCATATCGTAAGAATATAATAGGGGGATCCATTGGTTAACGTTGGAGTTATCGGATACGGCTATTGGGGGCCGAATCTAGTCCGCAATTATGAGCAAATGCCCGAGAGCAACCTGGTTGCGTGCTGTGATTTAAATCCCGACAACCTGAAAAAAGTAAAGGCGCTTTATCCCAAGGTAGAAGTAACGCAGCAGATCGACGACCTTTTAAATAACCCGTCAATCGACGCGGTTGTTATTGCAAGCTCGGCGGCTACCCACTTCGACCTGGCGAAAAAGGCCCTGCTTGCAGGAAAGCACGCGATGGTTGAAAAGCCGCTTACGTTGAGTAGCGATACGTCAAGGGAACTCATCGATATCGCCGATAAGGCGGGCTGCATCCTGATGGTGGGGCACCTGCTTGAATATCATTCGGCGGTTGATTACATGAGGGGCTTGATCGATTCGGGAGAGCTGGGGGATATCCAGTATCTCTACACCCAGAGACTCAACCTCGGCCAGGTTCGCACGGATGAAAATGCGCTCTGGAGCCTGGCCCCGCACGATATATCGATCATCTTTTACCTTCTCGGAGGAAAAGAGCCGGCTGAGGTCTCGGCCCGCGGCCAGTCGTACATTACCGAAGGGATTGAGGATGTCGTGTTCTGCTCGATCTCATTTAAAGACAAGACCATGGCCCATATCCACGTAAGCTGGCTCGACCCCCACAAGACCCGCAAACTTACCGTCGTCGGCAACAAGAAGATGGCGGTCTTTGACGATATGGAAAGCTCGGAGAAGATACGCATCTACGATAAAGGGGTCGGCGTCAATCCCGATTACCGAACCTACGGTGAGGATCTCACGCTGCGCTTTGGCGATATCACCATCCCGAGTATTAAGATGAAAGAGCCGCTGAGGGCCGAGTGCGAGCACTTCATCCAGTCGATTCAGACCGGGCAGCGCCCGCGAAGCGACGGCTATAACGGCTTGCGCGTTGTAAAAGTGCTCGAGGCCGCGCAGAAATCCCTTAAAAGCGGCGGTAAACCTGTGACGATAGCGGAGGGCTAGAGTGGCGGCATTTATCGATAGCACCGCCCGCATAGCACGCGACGTAAAAATCGGCCACAACGTTGTAATCATGGCCGGCGTCGAGCTTGCCGAGGGCGTTGAAATCGGCAATAACGCGGTTATCCACGAAGGGGCAAAACTCGGCAAAGACACCGTTGTAGGCGATTGCGCCGTTGTCGGCAAGCAGCCGAGGCCGCCAAAAACAAGCACCCTTTCCTATAGCGAACCCTTTAAGCCGCTTGAGGTGGGCGAGGGGTGCATCATCGGCTCGGGCGCGGTGCTTTACGCGGGCACAACCATCGGCACCAATTCCATGGTGGCGGACCTGGCATCTGTCAGGGAAAATTGTACAATCGGGAACTACTCGCTGGTCGGCAGGGGTGTCTGTGTTGAAAACGGCGTGGCTATCGGTGATTATACCAAGGTGCAGTCAAATGCGTACATCACCGCCTACACGATGCTTGAAGACCGTGTGTTTATCGCCCCTTGCGTTACGACGACAAACGACAATTTCATGGGCCGCACCGAAGAGCGGTTCAAATATATAAAAGGCGCTCACGTAAAGAAGGGCGCGCGGGTGGGCGGCAACGCAATCCTGCTTCCCGGGATAACGATAGGCGAAGAGGCGTTTATCGCCGCCGGCTCCGTTGTAACCCGAGACGTACCGGCCGGCAAACTCGTCATGGGAGCGCCTGCAAAAATAGTAAGGGACGTACCCAAAGAAGAAATGTTGGATGAGCAGTAAGCAGTAAATAGTAAGCAGTAAATAAGTAAGCAGTAAGCAGTAAATAAGTAAGCAGTAGGGAGTAGGCAGCTTAAAGCACAAGAGTCAGATGTGTCATTCTGAGGCGATAGCCGAAGAATCTGGGGTGCACTCACAGTGATTGCCGCTGAACGCGTCTAGGCGAAGTAATGCCTTTCCAATAAGAAGGTTTTTTCTGCATACTGCACACTACAC
>NZ_PFNG01000030.1:5396-20784 GCF_002791875.1 Candidatus Aquicultor secundus
AAACAACGTCCCCTTTGCTAAAAGAGGGAGATATTACTTATGGCAATTCCACTGTTAGACCTAAAGGCGCAATATAACTCGATTAAGGATGAATTAGAATCCGCGGTATTAGAGGTGCTAAGGGGCGGTCGCTATATTCTCGGTCCCAAGGTCGAGGAATTTGAGAAAACCGTGGCCGAGTATTGCGGTGTGAAATATGCAGTTGGTGTGGCGAACGGCA
Source organism: Candidatus Aquicultor secundus (assembly GCF_002791875.1). NCBI lineage: Bacteria > Bacillati > Actinomycetota > Candidatus Aquicultoria > Candidatus Aquicultorales > Candidatus Aquicultoraceae > Candidatus Aquicultor > Candidatus Aquicultor secundus. The sequence goes on from NZ_PFNG01000030.1 coordinate 5,617, forward strand.
CCGACGCGCTGGTGCTCTCGCTTGACGCGCTGGGCGTCGGCCCGGGGGATGAGGTTATAACAAGCCCGTTTACCTTTTACGCAAGCGCCGAATCGATCTCACGGCTCGGCGCAACCCCGGTGTTCGTTGATATCGATCCAAAAACGTATAACCTGGTCGCCGGGCATATCGAGGCAAAAATTACTCCGCGCACCAAGGCTATTATTCCGGTACACATCTTCGGCCAGCCGGCGGAGATGGATACGATTAACGAAATTGCCGCAAAACACGGCCTCAAGGTCATCGAGGATGCCTGCCAGGCGATCGGCGCGGCATATCGCGGCAAGCAGGTGGGCTCGCTCGGCGACGCCGCGTGCTTCAGCTTCTTCCCGAGCAAGAATCTCGGAGGTGCGGGCGATGGCGGCATTGTCGTCACCAATGACGAGGAGTTGGCGGGACGGGTGCGCGCGCTCAGGCAGCACGGTAGTTTAAAGAAGTATTACCACAGCTTCGTCGGCTACAACAGCCGCCTCGATGCCGTGCAGGCCGCTATCCTTTCGGTTAAGGTAAAATACATCGATACATGGAACGATGCCCGCAGGCAGAAGGCGCAGTACTACAACGAACTCTTTGCCGGCACGAACGTTATAACACCGGTGGCGCTTGAGCACGTGCGCCACGTTTATCACCTCTATATCGTCAGGGTGCCGAACCGTGCTGATGTCGAAGCCGCGCTCAAAGCAGAGGGGATAGGGCACGGCGTATATTATCCGGTGCCGCTTCATCTTCAAGATGTCTACAAAAACCTAGGCTATCAAGTCGGCGATCTTCCGGTAAGCGAGGCCGCATCGCATGAGACACTCGCGATCCCGCTATATCCCGAGCTAAAAGAGGAAGACATGAGAACAATAGCCGACCTGGTCAAAAACGCTGTTTCAGCGCTATCTGCAGTTGATTAGGCCGAACTAGGGTAAAATCGGAGCGGATTCTCCAGAGTTCCTAACGCTTTTATTCTGGACTCTGACTCCTGGATTCTTTATAAAGAGGTTAGCGTTTTGAACATAGTAACTATCGTCGGCGCACGGCCGCAGTTTATAAAAAGCCTGCCCGTATCAAATGAGCTTAGAAAATCGAACCGTGAAATCCTGGTCCACACGGGCCAGCACTACGACCGCAATATGTCGGATATCTTCTTTGAGGAGATGGGCATTCCTAAGCCCGATTATAACCTTGGTGTTGGCTCCGGGGGGCAGGGCGAACAGACCGCCCGGATGTTGAGCAAAATAGAAGCGGTTCTACTGGATGAAAAACCCGATGCCGTTTTGATTTACGGGGATACCAACTCAACCCTTGCCGGCGCCCTTGCCGCGGCAAAGCTGCACATCCCGGTTGCCCACGTAGAGGCCGGCCTGCGCTCTTTTGATAAAAAAATGCCCGAAGAGATAAACAGAATAGTGGCCGATCACGTGTCGGATCTCCTGTTCTGCCCAACCAAGACCGCCGTCGATAACCTTAAGAACGAAGGGATAACCAAGGGCGTTGAGCTGGTCGGCGATGTGATGTACGACGCGGCGCTGCATTTCGGCAAGCTTGCCGAAGAGAAGTCGCGCGTTCTCGAGGAACTCGACCTCGCGCCCAAAGGATATCTACTGGCAACCATCCACCGCTCGGCCAACACCGATAATATCGATAACCTGAAGGCGCTCCTTGAAGCCTTTGCGGAATCCGACCGGGTTATCGTTTTCCCGGTTCATCCAAGGACAAGAAAAGTTCTTGCGAACACCGGGCTTGATAGCATAATAAAAGGGTCGAAGGTACGGCTTGTAGATCCGGTAGGGTATATCGATTTTCTAAAGCTCGAGAACAACGCCGTGAAAATCCTTACCGATTCCGGCGGCGTGCAGAAGGAAGCCTTCTTTGCGGCCGTTCCCTGCATTACGTTGCGCGATACTACCGAATGGGTAGAGACGGTTGAGAGCGGATGGAATATTCTCGTACATGTCGATAAAGACCTTCTTTTAAAACAGATTGCCGAGTTTAACCCCGTTGGAGAGCCCGCCAAGCTTTTTGGTGACGGAAAAGCCTCTTTTTATATAGCGCAACGGTTAACATCTGCGTAAAGCAGCGATATAATACTAGAGGCTAGAACCCAGAAGTCAGGAGCCAGAATCCAGAAAGAATTTCGAATTTCGAATGTCGAATTAGTGAAGGTCAAGATAGCGGGTTCTAGTAGGCAGCAGGGAGTATGCAGTAGGCAGCATAAGGATGAACATAGCAATGTAGAGGCGTAGGGGCTGGATGTCATTCTGAACGAAGCGTAAGCGAAGTGAAGAATCTCGAGCGCACCTACAGTGATTGCTACTACCTAGCGTTTAGGCGTAGTCTTACTATCTTAAGAAGAAGGTTTAATTTTGTTTCTAGTCTCAAGTCTCTAGTTTCTAAACGTGAGGTAAAATTAATTGAGCACAAACAGTTTCGACAATAAAAAGCTTCGCATTTGGATCGATATGACCAACACGCCGCACGTTCTTATATTTCGACCCGTCATTAAGGCACTGGAAGAGCAGGGCCACGAGGTATTTGTGACCGCCAGGGAGTTTGCCCAGACAAGCCAGCTCCTCAACCGCTTTGGAATAAAGCATACCCTAATAGGCAGGCACCAGGGGAAAGAGATATATCGCAAAATTTACGGGCTCGTCAATCGTACCGGCAGGCTAATGGCGTATGCGGCCGGCAAGAAGTTTAATCTTGCCGTAAGCCACGGCTCAAACGATTGTGCGGTGGCCTCGTTTTTCCTGCGTATCCCGCACGTGACCATGTTCGACTACGAGTTTGCCAAGGTTATGCATAACATCAACCTTCGCGTTTCGACCAAGGTTCTCATACCCGACCTCATCCCATCGGAGCCGCTTTACGAATACGGCGGCACCGATGAGAAAATCGATAAATACCCCGGCCTGAAAGAAGAATATTACCTGGCCGACTTTAAGCCGGACGAGGCAGTCATAAAAGAAATCGGTCTTGATATCAACAAGATCATCATCGTCTTGCGTACCCCGCCGGATGTGGCACTCTACCACCGGTTTCATAACCCGATTTTCATGGATGTTTTGCGCAAGCTTGGCCGCCGGGGGGATGTTGAGGTGGTGCTCTTGCCACGGACTCCCGAGCAGCGTAAAGAAGTCCTCGGTATGGGATTTACAAACGTGTTTATTCCTGAGAAGGCGGTCGACGCACAAAGTCTTATCTATTACTCCGACCTCGTTATCAGCGCAGGGGGCACCATGAATCGTGAGGCAGTTGCGCTTAATACCCCCGTCTACACGCTCTTCTCCGGCAAAATGGGCGCAATAGACACCCATCTTATCGCCGAGGGCAGGATGAAAAAACTCACCGACCCCGAGCAAATCGACATAAAAAAGAAGGATGTCTACAGCCAAGGCCAAACCCGCGACATAAACCTGCTGCTTGATAAGATGAAGGAGATAGCACGATAGAACGGTGAATGAGTCCGATTCAAAGGGCTATTTTATAGCTAGTCTTATGCGTCTATGCTAAGCTTATGCCTTAAGTTATAAGTTATCTTTTGAGCTGATTCAGGGGAGGAAGCAGTATTCATGGCAATAATCGATGAAAAAGGACGGGTATTCGGGCGCATCAACCTGATAGATTTCACGCTCATCCTCGGTGTGTTCGTGGTTGCGGCGATGGCATATGTCATCATGGCGAAAGCCGGCAAAGTGGCGACCATCCCCGAGGATAAAACCGTCGACTACACCGTAATCGTAAAAGCGATCCGCCCGGATGTCGCAAGCTTTTTAAAGCCCGGCGACCTCGTTAAAAAGCAGGTAACCCAGGGGCCGATCGGCACCATCAAAAAAGTCGAGCTTAAACCGGCCCAGGAAGTTATAGATACCGCAGACGGTCGCATGATGCTGGCCACCTCACCGGTTAAAAAAGACGCCTACGTAACTATAGAAACCAAGGGACGTGTCGGCAACGATATCATCGCTACCGGCAACGAAGTACTGCGCGTCGGAGACAGGTTCAACATGATCACCAAGTGGTTTCTTGGCGACGCGGTTATCATCGATATGTCCGTCAAGGGCGACCAGTAATACCGCCGTTCTTCGATAAAGAGAGGTTACCTTGTCAGAACTGGTCGCAGCAAGAAAAACATCCATACCCGCATATGCCGCTGTCGTTATCCTGGGTAGTGCGGTCGGTGTTGCCGGCGTACTTCTCAGTACCAACCAGTTTATCGCGCTGCTGGCAGGCTTACTCCTTATGGCGATAGCACTGGCTAAAACCGAATTCGCCATCGCGCTGCTCGTAGCCGTGGCGCCGTTGACCAATCTTAAAGTAGACCTGGGGCCTATCCCGCTCGATGCGGTCACTATATGCACCGCCATCGTTATTTTCTCCTATGCCATCAACAACCTTGGCAAAAACGAGAACCGCATCTCACCTCCATTTTCCTGGGCGTTTATCGCATTTCTCGTCTTTGGGGCGGTCTCGGCGGTCGTGGCGCCATCGATTGTCGACTCGGTCTCGGTTCTCACCCGATTTATAGGATATTTTTTGCTGGTATACATCATCGGCAACTCCATCAAATCGAAAGAAATGCTGACTAGAATACTTGTCCTCATGGTCGTAATAGGCGCGCTCACGGCACTTTTTGGGATATATCAGTACCTTTACGAGCCCCAGACGGCCAAAATCGGGCTCTACGATCTCGATCAGGAGGTTGCGGCGAGGGTCGGCTCGACATTTGAGAACCCCAACTTCTATGCCGAATACCTGGTGCTGTTAATACCGATCGGCCTTGCTCTCGTGCTCGGCTCGCGTGGACTTTTCAGGCGGTTTATGATGGGTGGGGCCACGCTCCTGATGTTTGCCGGGTTAATCCTTACTTATACAAGGGGGAGCTGGCTCGCCACCGGCATCGGTGTCATTCTCATGTCGCTTCTAACCAAAGCCTGGCTGTTCTGGGTTTGGGTGGGCTTATTTGCGGTTGCATTTGTTGCCGCGCCGGGTGTGGCAAGCCGCCTGGAGAGCATCTCCAACGTTACCGGCGGCACAGCCGGCTTCAGGATGAAGCTCTGGCGTATTGCAAGCGGCATCATTCAAGAGCATCCCCTGCTGGGTATCGGCATCGGCAATTACTATAACGTCTTTACCGAGTATATCTTCAGGCATCCCGAGCTAAGCGTTGGCTGGGTTATCTACGGCGCACATAATTCTTACCTTACGATCTGGGCCGAGACGGGTATCTTCGGCATTATCTCTTTTATAGCGATTATTCTGATCTCCATAAAATACGGGCTCTACCTGGCGCAGGCTAAAGCCAAGGATAAATATCTCTCCTGGATAAACTCAGCGATTTTCGCCGGGGTCGTCGGGTTCTCGATCAACAGCCTTACGAGTAACAGCTTTCACCATCCGCAAGGCGCGGTGTTTTTCTGGATAATGCTTGGGCTTCAGGTTGCGATAAACGGCCTCGAACCGGAACCATCCAAGACTGAAACCACGCCGGCCGTTGCGGGGAGTCTGATTTTACGACCGTTCAGGGTCTCGCTTATCGCGTTAAAAGCGGCGTACTTAAGCCATCCCGTACACAAGTTTTTTGCCGGGCTGGGCGGCGCCTGGAGGAAGAGCGATATTGCCAACTGGCTTTATAAAAAGCCCGCCGCACCGGCGTTTTTCAGAGAAAGCCGCAGTTTCAAGCCGGTTCTCGGCTTCTTTAAGACATCGCGCGTGTGGTTCGAGAATTCCTGGTTGTTCAGCATGCTTCGGGACGTCGGGGCGAGGCCGTTTATCACAGCGGCGCTCTTTATCACAGCAACAGCGCTTGTTCGCTTCCTGACTACGACGGTGGTCCGCTAATGAAGCGGGCTCACAATACCCGCCGTCTGAATATCTTTTCACCCGAGATCTTTCTGCCGGTGTTCGTAGCCGCTTTTTATCTTGCCGGGCTGGTCCTGGTGCAGTTTTCACTGCGCGCGCTGGTTGTGGTTACAATCGGTATCGCCGTCTACCTGGCAGTTACTATGCTAACGGGACGTTTTGTCGATGGCAGGGGTTCGGGTATGCCGTCCGAGCAGGGGTTTCTTCCCGAGGGATATTTCGAGCGCCTTTTGCTCGCGCTCCTTGTCGTGTTCTTAGTGGATTTAGCGCTTAAGGGCGCACTCCCAATCACCATCAGGGTGCCCCTTTACCTGGTGTTTATCTCGGGAGTTTTTCTCTTACTCGGTCGCGTCGGCTCAAAGCTCACCGGGTTCCATTACCTGGCCCTGGGCTTGGTCATGATACTTGTTTACGTCGTGCCGGCATTTGCGCGCTACGGGCTCTACGGCGTGTACCTCAACCGCACGGGCGGCCTGATGCCCGCGTTTTTGGTCGGGATGGGGACGATAACCACCATTTACGGCCTGTTGAAAATAGCCTCCGGGCTTACCAAAAACCGGCTTTTTGCGATGATCGGATTTATCACGCTTATCGCAGGTCCGCTCATGGCCGCCATAATCGGCTACCGCGCGTACGCGATTATCTACATCATGCCGCTTATTTTTCAATACTACCTGGAGAGAAAGCCCGCATATGGCATCAAGGCAGGGGGTAAGGCTGCGGCGGTCATCATTGCTATTTTCCTCTACACGTATTTTGCCACGTCTGTCGCCAGGGGCGCGATTTATGCCATGGTGCCGCTTGATCCCGGGAAAGCTCCCGAGCGTGTCGTCGCCTCCATGAATGCCGGGCACTATACCGATAAGGACATGGTGGTTACCAACAAAGAGGCCCGTCAAAAATTTATAACCCGGCCGCTGTTCACCTATAGGGTATTCCTGGATGTACTTGACAGGAGCTTTCCCTGGGGGACATCGCACGGCAAGTTAATCCTGTCGCTCATGCCGGGGATTACGAAGGGGAGGGCCACCACCATAAGCATCCTCAAAAAACCTTTGTCCACATCGTTTTTCGGGCTCTCGTTTCTGGAATTCGGGTTTGCGGGGGTTGCGTTTTACGCCGCGCTTCTCGGTTTTTGCCTGGCGGTGTTGTCTCGCCTTAAGGACCTCAAAGTGTATGCGCTGGTTCTTACCATCATCATGCTCTGGCTCGATACCGGCCCCTCCGTGTGGTGGCACTGGCTGCCGTTTGTGAGCGCAGTCGTGATATTCGTTGCCGCGTTATCCGTTGATCTTATAAAGCCAAAAATCGCCGGACCTTAGCACGGCTTTTAATCGCCCCTCTTTAATAAGCAGGTCCAGGTTTTCCGTCATCGGCCGGTACACGACGCTAAACGGCGAGGTCTTCGGCAGGGCGTAGGTATATCTTCTAATTTCATCGGTTGCAAAGACGTAATCAACCTTCTCATCCTTAAAAATGCGCATTAATTGATCGGGACTTTTGATGTTGATCTGGTCGATGCGCCCGTTATTGAGCGGGTTTAGCATCAGCAGTGGGCGCTTATTAAGGTAATAGGCGCGATTATCGATAACCATGGCGATCTTCTTATCCGCCGGGATACGCCCGTTTATAAACCCCGACATACGCGCCAGCGTATTGCGCTGCGTAAACTGACGGTGGCTTGTAAGGGCAAGACCGATCTCAAACGCCTTATACTGGTCGACAACCAGCACGAAGGTATTCGCCAGAACCGCGACCCCAAGCATCAGCGCAATCATCGCACCCGGCACGCGTTTGCCGCCTACAAACCGGTCGATTCCCGCAGCAACCACGATTATCAATAGCACGATTCCCGGTATGGCAAACCGGGCTACCTGCGCTAAAAGCAGGGCCCACGGGATCAAGAATCCGGCGGCGGCCAGCAGGGGGATAAACACCGAGCCTTTAAGAATCCGGTTCCTTTTAAAGGCAAACGGCAGAAAGGCTACAAGGGCCGGCCCTATTGTCATCTCTACAGGCTTCCTGATCGTCAATTGCCACAATACCGCCAGGTTCCCGAGTGCCCCTGTTGCCACGAAGTTGGCGTTTCTAACCGTATTCTGAAAGACCCGGGTTGCGGGGGCCATCCAGTCACGACCGCCGAAAACCGAGATGAGCATCGGATACACCGGATTTCCGGTAAAGAGGTAGTTCTTTACCAGCCATGGGCCTACGCCGACGAAAGCCGCCATCGCGAAAACGCCAACTGTTTTGACGGTACCCGCCACAGCACCCGGCTCTTTCTTCTTAGTCGTCACCAGTAAAACTATTGCTAGCAACCCCACGAAAAACAGGGTGAAGAACCCCGAGTACTTGCTGCCCGCAGTCACGCCAAGCATAAAGCCCGAAAGGTAAAACCATCCGTTTCTTCTTGTTTCCCACCAGGCCACAAGCGCATATACGGCCGCCATGGTAAAAAGCGCCAGCACGGTGTCGTTGTTGTTGACCGGCACTTTGTTTATAAATACCGATATCGTGAGCAACAGCGCCACGCTTATAACACCCGCGCGGTATGAGTAAAAGCGCCTGGAAAAAACAAAGACACCGAGAACCAACCATACCGCCATGAAATAGCTTACAAGCTGGGCGACGGTATCGTCTTTTACGACCATCGCGAGCATAAACAGCATCTCGCCGTTGAGCGGGTAGTCCGCCGGCATAAAATCGCGCACGTAATATATCTTATGCGCCAACATGTAGAACTTCGGCACGGCGATATGGTAAAGCAGGGAGTCGTAATTCCAGGTGGGTATCCATGCGGCAATGAAACTCAATCCCAAAAGGACGGCAATACCAAGCGAGAGGGGGTTTGGCAAGACGCTGAACCCTAACTTCTTAGCGGTTCCCGGAGCCACTGTCGTACTTATCCTGTAGGCGCCCAGCAGCGCCGGTACCAGTGTGAGAATCCTGAACGGCCAGATATAGACGGCCCCGATTGCGCCGGCTAAAAACACGAGCACGGCCATAATCCCAAGCCCCGTCGAAATCGACAGAAATGCCCGCTCAAGCCCGTTAACCCCAAGCCGTAACCGCTGCAAAAGCAGGTCCCCGACGTAGAAAGCCGCAAGGATAATGCCTGCCAGGTAGACGATCTCCTGCAGATTGTTACCGAGGTATCCCCTAAAGTCGCCTCTCGTTGCGGCGATGATAAACGAGACCCCAACTGCCACCCCCAGGACCCCAACTGCCACCCCGGGAAGCTCGCTAAAATCGACAACCGAAGCCCCCCGGCGCCCCTTTACCAGATACCACATAACGCTGTAGAGCCCTAGGGTTGCTATGATCCCTATGCCGAGCCTAACCGCTGAGGCCGTACCCGGGTAAAAAGAAAATACCTTGAAGAACATGACGTACACAAAAGCAGCCCACGCTAAGGCCAGGAACGATACGATGTGCTTTGTCGCCGGCTTAGACCACATCTATAATTGTCCTCTGCTTGAAAGCTTATACAACATATTTGCGGCCTGCTCGCGTGTTATCTTTAACTCGGGGCGGAAGTAGTCGGGTTCATTTTTCTCTGTTGATACTGCAAACGCTTTGCACAGGATTGACGCCATATCGGCGCGGCTTATATAATCGTCCGGGTTGAAAAGGCCCTTGTCGTCGGTTAGCCGCACACCGTTATCAAAAGCGGCCTCGATGTAGCCCCAATCGGCGCGATCCCGCTTGATATCGGCGTAATATCCGCGGTAGTACGTCGAGGGTTTCCAACCGCGCATCCGGGCAAGCCAGCGGACAAATTCGCTCTTGCTGATCTGTGTCTGCGCGCCAAACCAGCCGTCCGTGCTGGTTATCACACCTCTCTCCGTAAGGGTGGATATCGCTTGAAATGACGGGTGTGTCGGCGGAATATCGATAAACCTGTTTTTAAGATAGAAACCAAACTTATCCGCATACGTCTTAAATTCAGGGACGTTCGTAATATCGTAAAGTTTCTTAAGCAAATCGACATGAATTTTATGATACCCGTAACTCGCCCGGTCGCCGGCCAGTAGCGAATAATTGGACCAGTACCCCAGGTCGTATTGCTGAAGGTGCGATTTGGCCTCATTCACCCCGGCCATAAACAGCCGCTGTGCCTTGGGATTATGAGTTACCTCATAATAATTGTGTATGCTATCGAGGGTAAATAAAAACCCGTTAAGGATGTGCAGCTTGTTGGTGGCTGCTACTTCCAGGTACCAGTTGCCATGCTCGTCGGTATCGGTCACGCCGCCTTCATTCCATGGAACCTTGAACGAATTCAGAATAAACTCGCCCGCTTTGACATATTTCTTATCACCGGTTATCTTGTATGCCTTGCCCACGACATCAAGAACCAGGCCTTGCGCCATACCCGATGCCCACGGGGCGGGGAAATTATACTTGTTAAACTGCAAATCAAAGCAGTACTGCCACAGATAATACTTGCCTACGCCCGGATACTCCTTGACCGTTGCGTTATCAAGCAGCTCGTCCGCGATTTTGACCACCTTTTTGTAATTACCCTTCGCATAATAATCCATGGCAAGGTTCGCGGTAGTCACGGGATTAAAGTGGACGCCGTAATTTGGGTAATACACATACGCCAGGTTGCCGCCATCGTAATTCCACAAGATCTGCGCGCTTTTCGATGCGGTATTGCCTGCGCTGAAATAGCTGATAGTCTTTGCGATATCCTGTTTTAACGTCTTTGAGTTCGTGCTCGACGCAGAACCCCCCTTATCGATTTTCTTAAGGAGGACGAGGTTGTAGTTGAGCTCGGCGGCCTCGCGGTTTTTGCCCTCATATTCAAGCTCTTTCTTGGCCCTCTCCATCGCACTGAGACTTATAAGCCTGGTAACGGGTTTTTTCAGGGCAATCTTTGGCTTTGGGTGTTCGGGAATAGGCGCGATACTCGCAGGCAAGGAGGGAAGGGCTTCCTTGTTAAGCTTAGGAACGACAGTCGCAAACGATCCCGGATAAAAATATGCCCACAGCAAAACCGACATGCATGCTACGGCAAGCTGTTTTTTAGCCCCGAATCTGCGTTTTTTCTTGATCTTATAGTAGTAAAGCATACAAAAGCATACCGTTTTCTTAAAGTGAAAATCTTACGTAAATTCTGTTGTCTTTATTTTACCCCAAATTACGCGGATTTATGCCATCGGTTGCTTGCCGGTTATGCGCGAGAGTTGCTACGAAAAGCGTGCGAAGAGGTATCCTATGGGTACTACCTGCAGTAATTATATAACGGATACCCTTTTAAGTACAGGCCTATCGCATTATAGATGGGATGCTTGATTCGTAAGAGTAGCAAGCGAAATGCTAATACGCCCCGTGTCGTGCGAGGACCTGCCAGATGGTGACGAGTATTATCTTAAGATCGAGCCAGAGAGATTGGCCGTCGACATAGGCCAAGTCCATATCCATGCGCTCGTCAAACGTAAGATTTCCGCGGCCGTTGATTTGCGCCATGCCGGTAAGCCCCGGTTTAACCTCAAGGCGCTTTAGCGTCCTGGTCTCCGATGCCTCAAGCTCATCCGGCACCAGGGGACGCGGCCCGACCAGGCTCATCTCGCCCTTCGCAATATTAATAAACTGCGGCAGTTCATCAAGGCTCGTTGTACGCAAAAACTTACCGAAGGGAAAGACGCGGGGGTCGTCTTTTATCTGGCACGACTGATCTTCTTGCTCTTTCAGAAGTTGCAGTCTGTCCACGACATCGTCCGCATCCTGGATCATCGTCCTGAACTTAATGACATTAATGATGCGCCCATGCTGCCCGACCCGTTTCTGGTGAAAAAATGTCGGCCCGGGTGAGGTGATCTTGATGATAAATGCAACTCCCAGCATGATAGGGGCAAGCATCAAAAGGATGATGATGCTTACAAAGAAATCTAGAATCCTCTTAATCACCGGATAGAGCGCCATGTTGCGCTGGCTGACAGGAGCGTAGCGGGCGCGTTGCTCGCCGATCACACCGCCGAACATAAGGAGCGTGAGTATCGGGATATATCCGAGAAGTTTGATATGAATCGGGAAGGGGAGTACCGCGTGCACATGCAGCAGCGAAGCAAGCCCCTTAAAGAGAAAATATCCGATAATTCCCCAAATCCAGCCGTCGGTTCGAGATCGCCACCCGGCCCAATAACCGCAGAAAACTGCGGTTAGGTAGTGCGCGATGCTGATAAGTACAACGGCCACCCAATCTTCCGGTGCCAGCAACCATTTATACACAAAGACGAACGACCAGAAGAGCGCAAACGACAGAATACCCGATTCGATTATCGCGCGGAATTTGTTAATCATTGATTTCCCTTAAAGTCCACATCCTGTATAGTGTAATAGGCTTTCTTTGTCATATCAAGGGAGGTTTATTACAACCCCCACATAAAACCCGCAAGTTATTCCGATATTCGTTTTGAATTATTGTAGCGAGGAAATCTATTATTGAGGGCACACTGGCGTTTATGCTACCCTTGACGATAGGTTATTTTTAGGAGGAGTGTTTTGTACGTTGGCAAACATGCAGTTGATAAACCAAGAAAGACGGGATACTTGCGCATATTAATCCTCTGGTCACTTGTCTTATCTCTTGTCATAGGCGGCGCGGGCTTCGTATATGCCCGTTTCCTCGAGGAAAGAATCCATGATACGTCGGATTTTGCGAAGAGCGGTAGTGACCCTAAAAGCGTTTTAGTTCAAGAAGAAGGCAACCAGCCGGTAACTTTTGTTATGCTTGGCTGCGATAAGCGGGCGGCGCTTAAAGACAACCCCGGGCGTTCCGACACTTTGATGGTCTTAAGAATGAACCTGGAAAAAAAGATCGCCTATCTCATCTCGATACCCCGGGATGCAAGAGTCGAGATTCCCGGCTACGGTCACCAAAAAATAAACGCCGCCTACCAGCACGGCGGGCCCGATCTCGTAATCGAGACAATCAATAACCTCTTTGGATTTGATATCAATCACTACATTCTCGTCGATTTCGAAGGGTTCAGGCGGATAGTGGATGATCTTGGGGGTATCGACATCAACGTCGAAAAAAGGATGCGCGACCATTTTCAGGGCAGGGACATCGACATCCCGGCCGGCATGCAGCACTTCGACGGCGCCAATGCGCTTGATTATGTTCGAATTCGCCATGTCGATGATGATTTCGGCAGGATGGGCCGTCAACAGCAGTTCATCAAAGCCGTTCTGGATAAGGTGATGAGCTTCGGCGGCGTCTTCAGAATTCCAAGTCTGGTCAATACGGCATCAAATTACGTAACGACCGACCCTTCCGTTGGTGTCGCACAGATGATCAGGTACGGAACGATGATGAAATCCATCGGTCGTGAGAATCTGCATATGATAACGCTCCCCGGCGAAGCAAAGATGATTGGTCCGGTTAGCTACGTAATCCTGGATCAGCCGAAGGTTGATTGGCTGGTCTACCGCATTAAAAACGACATGCCGTTCGAGCTTACGGCAGAAGAAAAGCAAAACGAGAACATAAAGATCGACGTCCAAAACGGCAGCGGAAAGCCGGGGATGGCAAAGGTTATGGCCGATAAGCTCACTGCATTCGGCTATAAGATCGAAGGGGTCGGAAACGCCCAGAGCTTCAACCATCACGAGACAAAAATTATCGCCGTTCCCGGAAAAGAAGAGTTGGCGCAAAGGGTAAGAGACCAGCTCGGTATCGGGAGTATAGTTAACGAGGGAGACATATCGGATACCAACAGCGGCGACAGCGGTGGCAATGGCAGCAGTGTTTCAGGAACAGCCGATGTCATGGTCATCGTCGGTAAAGACTTCGCCCAAACCGCCTCCACACTTAGTATAAGAGCTAATACAGGAGCTAATACTGGAGTCAAAACCGGGGGCTCAGGAACTATTAACCAGCAGTAAGACTTCTATATTGTGGGGCTTGGCGAGCGGCCTTCTTCGTAAATCTTAGCCAACCGTTCGGCAACCGAAACGTAATCGTGGTATTTAACCACCCAATCCCGGCCGGCAACACCGATCTCCTCACACAGCTTGGTGTTACCCAATAGCTCTTCGGTTCGCTCGACAATCTCGTCTTCTTCTCTTGAAGATATCAGCGGCGGCGTCTCCGCATACCAATCTCCGTACTCAAATACGCTGATTACAGGTCGTGCGCACGCCATCGCCTCCATCTCCGACATTCCCATGATGCCCAGCTCAAATTGGCCGATGATCACCCGGTAGTTTGGAATAAGCTGCGCGATTTCCTGATGTGTTACCTTGGGTATGAAATTCACGAAGTCCTTATCCTTAAATCGCTCAAGATCCGGCCCCCAGAGAAACGCGTCGATTTGAACGGAGGGATTGCGTTTTTTCAACTTCTCAAGCGCGCTAAACGCCAGGTCTATCCCTTTAACTTTATCGATCCGGCTAATGAGAAGAACCTTCCCGTGAGTACCGTCAAACCCCTTGGGCTCGAACATCTCGGTCTGGATCGGGTTCGGTAGAAACATAGCGTCGGGGCGCACTTTATCGGCATGCACTTTTAAGTCCGGGGTCGAGTAAAAGACTTTATCGGCCCTATTCAGGCTCATGGTCGTGGGCGTTTTAAACAGGGGATGGTAGAGATTGCGCCGGATATCGGTACCGTGGCAGTGCAACCAATAAGGATATCCGCCCAGTATTCCGAGAACGCCGAAATAGGCGTAATGGATGTGCACGATATCATAGCGCTCCTTGCGAATCTGAGCCGCAAGCGCCCGCGCATCCGTAATCCTGTTTGTTATAACCCGAAGCTTGCCGAACTTCCCCGATTTATTAATTCCCGTATAAGGCTGGTAAAGGGTGGCATCAACACCAACCTTTTTTAATCCTTTAACCAATCCATCCGGCACATTAGCGACGTTATTTATGTGCAACACTTTCATTCTTGGTCTTTCTGTTGCGGTTTTACCTAATATAATAGCATGTTTGCAACGAATGGCTTAAACGGTGAATGGGTGAGTCGGTGAATGGGGTGTGGGTAGAGAGGGTTGGTAAGAGCGAGTGGCGAGTAGCGAATGGCGATTAATTGTCATTCTGAGGCGATAGCCGAAGAATCTCGGTGCACCCACAGCGACTGCAACTTACTAGAGTCTAGGCGTAGCTTAACTATTGTAAGAAGAAGGTTTCCCCCCAGACCCTCATCCCATTCACCGATTAACTTGACTGACGGTTGGCAATGCAATAGTAAAATGGTAGACTTAATGCAGATGCACTAGTAATGCAGCAATGCGCTAGTCATATATTCGACCGCCCGCTCGACCGATT
>NZ_PFNG01000030.1:20825-21859 GCF_002791875.1 Candidatus Aquicultor secundus
TGTTTGTCGAAAGTATAACGGTCCGATCGCACTAGGAGGTTTTAAATGGCGAGAAAAGGACTTATAGCATTAATTCTTGTAGTGTGCTTCAGCCTTACTTCGGTTCTCCCCGCGTACGCCGCTTTCAGCGATGTTTCAGACGCCAAGCTCACTAAAATAGTTGATGACCTATCGGCCAAAAACATTGTCTCGGGGTTCGCCGATGGGACGTTCCGACCCGATGACCCCGTTACTCGAGCGCAGATGGCAAAGTTGGTTGCAATCGCTAAGAACCTCTCCTCGAATTCAGCTGCAGGAGATGGAACAGCGTTTAGCGATATCTCACCACAACACTGGGCTGCAAGCTATATCAGGGCAAGCCATGCCGCCGGTATCGTTAAAGGTTACTCAAACCCGGATGGCACGTTCTTGTTTAAGCCAAACAAGCAAATCACAAGAGGCGAGCTTGCCAGGATGCTATGCCGCGCGAGCGGGGCCGCACCCATCAATCCGGTAAATCCCGCGTTCAAGGACGTTGGGACCGGTTATTGGGCGTACAGTGAAATTGAGACAGTGGTTTATTGCGGAATCATGGGTGGCTACCATGATGGTACATTCCACCCCGGACTGCCGGCGACCCGGGCTCAAACGGCGATCGCTCTCTATAATATGATGAACGCCGATCTTACACCTCCGGCTGAAAACACGGCCGCAGTCGGTAGCGATGGCAAGCTCGTTATAGTTGTTGATGCGGGCCATGGTGGGGTCGATCCGGGTGCGATAGCCCCGAGCAATGGTTTAAAAGAGAAAGATGTTAACTTATGCGTGGCGCTGAAACTGCGAGACCTGCTTAAAGCTGCAGGGCTTAACTGCATCACGACACGCTCGACAGATGATTCCTTAGTTCATCCCTACGATCAAGTTAACGATCTTGCCGCGCGAGCGCAGGTTGCAAACGATGCTAAAGCCGACCTATTCGTAAGCATCCACCATAACTCGGCCGGATCATCAGCTGCCGTGGGTACCGCTGTTTACAGCTACCCCGGCTCGGCAGA
>NZ_PFNG01000158.1:0-3608 GCF_002791875.1 Candidatus Aquicultor secundus
GATACAAGGGACATCGACCAGTCTTACGCTCGATGTTGAAAAAGCGAATGGGATAATCAAGTCGTTCGGCGGCAAGAGCTTGTTACCGGCCGGGCTTGACGGCAAGAAGTTCACGATGACGACTTCGGCGGCAATTATGGCTAATTATCCGAGGGAAAACGCCACCCCGATAACGATAGTCCAAAGCAAGAGCCCCGAGTTTGTCTTCCCTGCCGGCGTAGACCCTAACGTAGTTCGCGACGTCTTGCTGAGCCTGCCCATCCTCCCCGATGGAATCAGGCAGCAGCTCGAGAAGATCAATGACTGGCAGCATACCTTACCGATTCCTGCGGTTGAGGGCTACACCAAAACCGAGCAGGTAAAGGTCAACGGAGCGGACGGGGTTTTCATGACTACGGATAAGGTGCGGAATAAGAGAATCAACGGCAATAACGCAAATACGTTGATCTGGCAGAATAACGGGATCGTTTACGGCATCAGCGGCGAGAACATGGGTCTGGCTCAGGCTCAGGCTATCGCGGCCTCGATGAAGTAGCATTGGTACGGATTGCTATGGCGATAAATGCGGTTATTGAGACCAAAGACCTTACGAAACTATACGGTGAAAAAGTGGGATGCGAGAAGATCTGCCTCACGGTCGACGAGGGTCAGATATTTGGTTTTCTCGGGCCGAACGGCGCCGGCAAAAGCACGTTTGTAAAGATGCTGATCGGTCTTATCAAGCCTACCTCAGGGAGCGCCAGGCTCCTCGGTTCGCCGCTTGGCGATGTGTTTATCCGCCGGCGGATCGGCTTTCTGCCGGAGAATTTCCGCTATCAAGATTGGCTTACGGGGCGCGAACTTTTACGGTATCACGCCGCCCTCGCCCTGGTACCGAGAGACCGGCACAAAGCTCGAATCGATGAGATGCTGCGCCTGGTTAAGATTAAGGGGGCGGCCGATTCGAAAATCCGCACGTACAGCAAGGGGATGCAACAGCGCATCGGCATCGCCGCCGCATTGGTCTCCGACCCCGATCTCTTATTCCTGGATGAGCCCACCTCGGCGCTTGATCCCATCGGGCGCATGGAGGTGCGCGAGATCATCTCAAGTCTAAAGGAGCGGGGGAAAGCGGTGTTTTTAAACAGTCACTTGCTCAGCGAGATCGAGATGGTATGCGATAAGGTCGCCATCATCAAGAACGGCAGGATTGTCGAGAGCGGCACGCTTGATAATCTCTTAAAGGGTAAAGTTGAAGTAGAGATAACCGCAGGCAATATAAACGGGTTCTTTGGAAGCGACTTCGTACGGTTCGGGCGGGTTCTTATGAGCAAAGGCGACACCGTGTTGGTCGAGCTCAAGAATGAGGAGATGATCCCCGAACTCGCCTCGCAGATTGTTGCCGGCGGCGGCAAGCTCTATAATTTAAGCCGCAAGAAACGCACGCTTGAGGAGCTGTTCATGGGCGTGGTCAGGGACGGTGATGCGTAATGCTTACTATCGCAAGTTTGACGTTTAAGGAAGCCTTAAGAAAGAAGATACTGATCGCGGCGCTTGTACTCACACTGTTATTTCTTGCGGTCTACGGAATAGGGCTACATTTTATCGCGCAGGAGATTTCATCCCATGAAGCTGAGTTCCGCGCAAGCGGCGGGAACTTTTCACAAGTAGAGGGCAACATGATACAAGATACTACAAAAAAGGCCTTCCTGCTGCTGGGTATCTATTTCGCAAGTTCAATCGTCTCTCTTCTTGCCATCTTCTCAGCTGTGGGGTCGGTATCGTCCGAAGTTGAAAACGGAATGCTGCATGCGCTTTTAGCCAAACCGATAAGGCGCCGTGATGTCATCCTGGGTAAATTCACCGGCTATGCTCTAATGCTGGCGCTCTATGCCACACTTCTCTTTGTTTCGATTCTGGGATTAAACCATTTCATCTTCGGGTCGAGCCTTAGCGGAACCCTGCCCGCAGTAGGGTTGTTTATACTAGAGCCGCTTGTGCTGCTTGCCGTAACTATTGCCGGGAGCACTAAGTTCTCGACGCTGGCTAACGGCATCATTGCGTTTATGGTCTACACGATCGGGGTGATCGGCGGCATGGCCGAGCAGGTAGGGGCGATGGCGCAAATAAAAATGCTGGTAACCTCGGGTATAGTAACCAGTCTTTTTATGCCGGTCGATGCGCTCTATCGCATGATAGCCATCATCATCACCGGGCCGTCAACAAATCCGCTTTCAAACTTCACATTCGGACCCTTTGGCGCCGTCTCCCAGCCGAGCAATGCTATGATCGTCTACGCATTTTTCTACATGGCTGCGTTTGTGCTGATTGCCGTACGCGCGTTCTCTAAGAGAGATATCGGATAAGGAAATTCCTTCATATTCTTGCGGACTAACTCAGCGCCATGACGATCGCGTGCTTGATATCGCTTATTTGCTCCTCGTCGGAGAGCTTCTGCCCGAAGGTATCCCAGACATAGAAAACATCGATGACCTTATCGACGTTTGTCGAGACCTTTGCCAGGTGAATGTCGAGATTAAGCTCAAACATCACCCTGGTAATGGTGTACAAAAGGCCGATCCTATCCTGGGCGTGAACCTCAATAATCGTGTAGAAGTCCGAGGATGAATTATTGATTTCAACTTCCGGGGATTTACGCAAGACATCTTTTCCCCGGTAGTTCTTCGCTTTCTCGGCGATGCGGTACTCGAGGGCGATTTTGCCTTCAAGCGCCCGTTTGATATCACGCCGGATTCTTTCCAGCTTGTCTTCGCTCATGGAATTCTCGAAATATCCCTCAACCTTAAATATATCGAGTGCGGTGCCATCGGACATGGTGTAGACCTGCGCGCCGAGAATATTGACGCCGTTGAGCGCAAGCGCACCGGATACCTTAGAAAAAAGCCCTGGCCTATCCTTTGCAATTAATGTGAGTTCGCACACGCCTTCTTTTTTTGCCGCGGTAACCGAAATGCTTTTCCTGTGGTTTCGCATCAGCTCAAAGTGCTCGATAATATCTTCGCTCGACCGGGCGAGCAGGTAAGAGTACGGCATTTGCTTTATAAAGAGGTCGATCTCCTCTTCTGCGTAGCTCTTAAGAAGGGCCGCTTTTGCCTTTGCCGCGGTCTTTCGCAACTGCCCGATGCTCTTCTTGCCGGTATACTCACCGCTGTTGATAATGTGGAGCACCTTCGAAAAGAGTTCCCGCAGCAGGTTATCCTTCCAGGTATCCCATGCTTTAGGCCCGGTTGCGAGCGAATCTGCAATCGAGATGAGATAGAGCATCTTTAGCCTCTCCTCATGGACGATTATCTCTGCAAGGTCGATGATCATGTTCTCGTCGTTAAGATCGCGACGCGTCGCCATATCCGAGAGGAGCAGGTGGTGTTCGACCAGGAAGCTCACGGTTTTGATATCCCGTGCGTCCATGCCCATCCGCGCGCAAACCTCTTTTGCGATTCTGGCGCCGCGTTTGGCATGGCCCTTACCCGAACCTTTACCGATGTCATGCAGGAGCGCCGCAATAAGCAGCAGGTCCTTGTGCTCGATCTCCTCGTAAATCTGCTTGAGCAGGGGATTGCTCTTGCTGTAGGCGCCCGAGCCAATTTTTTGCACCTCAGCGATCGTTA
>NZ_PFNG01000048.1:0-3605 GCF_002791875.1 Candidatus Aquicultor secundus
ATCCCGCTTGCCGATGCCAGGAATTTTATCAACCGGTACTTTAAAAGGCTCCCGAAAGTCGAAGAATTTATAAAGAAAACGATTGAAGAGGCTACCAAAAAAGGTTACGTCGAGACATTATTGGGAAGAAGAAGATATATCCCCGAGCTTAAGAGCGGCAACACGAAGATTAGAAGCCTGGGCGAGAGATTTGCGGTAAATGCACCCCTTCAGGGAAGCGCAGCCGATATAATCAAAGTCGCAATGGTGCGCATTGACAAACAAATAGAAGAAGAAAACCTGCAGATAAAAATGGTCCTGCAAGTTCACGACGAGCTTATCTTTGAAGTGCCCGAACGTGAGCGCGAGATTGCGGCAAACCTTATAAATGTCATGATGGAAAACGCATATCCGCTAAAAGTAAGACTAAAAGTTGAGACTTCCATCGGGTATAATTGGAAAGAAGCCACGAAGTAAGTTATAAAATTAAATAAATAGAATTGCCAAATTGCTTAATATAACTTAAGCTATAAGAGCAATTAAAGTAAAAAGCGTTTCAATTAGAGGAATAGTTGCCAGGCAAGCGGCCACGCCGCATGGATAGAAAGGAAAAGCGAGTTGAAGGCAGATTAGCCAAGTTAGTCTTTTCCGGCCCCGCATAGGGTGATCCATAAAGTCCATAGATAGACGTGCCTGCAACCACCTCTGGTGGTATTTTATTTTTTGAGACGCTAATTTGGGAGGTTTCTATTAATGTCGGAAAAAGAACCAGTTGAAAACCACGAGAGCTATATGATGGTAAACGAGGCCGGCGTGCTCGTGCCCGATTACGATCAAACCATCAAGATATTTGATGACGGGGATATAGTTGTCGGCGAGGTTGTGAAGGTCGATAGGGATGAGGTGTTGGTGGATATCGGATACAAATCCGAAGGAGCGATCCCCGCACGCGAATTATCGATCAGACCTGATGTCGATCCGGGCGAGGTTGTAAAGGTTGGTGATCGCATCGAGGCCCTGGTTCTTCAGAAAGAAGACAAAGACGGCCGTCTCATCCTTTCTAAGAAACGCGCCGAGTACGAAAAGGCATGGGGAAGGATCGAAAAGATCGCCAAATCAGAAGAGAAAATATCCGGCCGGGTTATCGAGGTCGTCAAGGGCGGCCTGATTATAGACATCGGTCTACGCGGCTTCCTGCCGGCATCGCTTGTCGATATCAGGCGCACAAAAGACCTCACACAGTTTATCGGTCAGGACATGGAGTGTCGAATTATCGAGATGGATAGGAACCGCAACAATGTTGTCCTATCCAGGCGTGCAGTCCTCGAGCAGGAGAAAAAGCACGAGAAAGGCAGAATTCTCGAGAAGATCGAAAAAGGAGCGGTACTTGAAGGCAAGATTTCAAGTATCGTTGATTTTGGGGCCTTTGTTGACCTCGGCGGTATTGATGGCCTTATTCACATCTCAGAGCTTTGCTGGGATCACATCGATCATCCGTCAGAAGTAGTCGCCGTCGGCGACGAGGTTAAGGTTCAGGTCCTGGATGTTGATTTCGACAGGGAAAGGATTTCCCTCGGCCTACGCCAGACCCAGGAAGACCCGTGGAAAGAGAGAGCAGGCAAGTACGCCATTAGCCAGATCGTAAACGGTACGATTACGAAGCTGGTCCCGTTTGGCGCATTCGTTGAGATCGAGGAAGGCCTTGAGGGCCTCATCCACATCTCCGAGCTAGCCTACAAACACATAGAAATGCCCGAAGAGATAGTCAAAGTCGGCGATGGCGTTGAAGCCAAGATCGTCGGTATTGATTTTGACCGCAGAAGGGTAAGCCTCAGCATCAAGCAAACCCAAGAGCCACCGGTTGACGAGACAAAAGCGGAGCCCGCAAAGGCTGAAGCAATAGCTGAAACCGTAACGGAAACCGCTGTCGAAGAAGCCGAAGAAGCCGAAGAGGCTGTAGCGGAAGTCGCCGAAACAATTATAGAGACCGAGGAAACGGTCAATTGTGCGGGCGAGACCGTCGAGGAAATCATCGAGGTCGTAAGCGAACCCGAAACCGAGCCCGAGCTAAGGGTTATCGAGGAAGTAATTCCGATTGATCCGGTAGAGGTTGTAGTTGAGGTTGAAGCCGAGACAGTGACAGAGGCCCCGGCGGTAACAGAAGCCGTCGAGCAACCCGAAGACGCCGGCGCTATTGAAGAAGAAACCGACTCCGCAGACCCGGATTCCCTTGAAGCGGTCCTGAAACAAATGAAAGCAGCCCAAGCCAAAAAAACGCCCGCGGAATAACGGATTAGGTAATAGATAGTATATCGTAATTCTTAAGCAGAGGGCTTTGTGTAAAGCAGAGCCCTCGCTTCTGCTTTTCTGGTATAGTAATAACCTGGAGTATAGTAAGGGCCAGCCAGGATAGTCCGGGGAACTCGTCATGAAGCTCATAGGCATAACAGGTGCGATAGGGTCAGGAAAATCAACGGTAGCCTTGCTCTTGAAAGAGAAAAGCGCGATTGTTATTGATGCCGATAAGGTAGCCCGTGAAGTCGTCGAGCCAAAAAAACCGGCGTGGAAGCAGATTGTCGATCATTTCGGTGAAGGTATTCTTCTTCCCGACGGGGAAATAAATAGGCGCGAGCTGGGTAAGAGAGTCTTCGGACATCCTGAAAAGCTCGCCCGTCTCAATGAAATAATCCATCCGCATGCAATAGCCGAAATAGACCGCAGAGTCGAGCAGCTTGAAAGCGAGTTTAAGAACGGGCAAGCGGTGGTCATCGATGTGCCGCTGTTATTTGAAGCCGGCATGCACACGCGCTGCGACCTCACGGTTGCAGTCATCGCTAACAGCGAAATAAGGAGGGAGAGGCTTCTGGAGAGGGGAATGTCTCGATCGGAAATCGAGCGGCGTATGGAATCCCAAGAAGGCAAAGACATCCTGGAACAACAGGCCGACGTCGTTATTGAAAACAACGGTACTCTAGCAGAGCTAAAAGAAAAAGTAAATGAACTCTGGAAGCGTATTCAAAATCACTAAAGCATATTAGAATGAACAGTATGCTACAATCCAGTAATTGATATATGAAGGCAATAAAATTCGCAGTCACCATTTTAATTCTATTGACGGTTGCTTTTCTGTGGTACCGGTGGTCATCTCCGGATAAGTGGGAACACATCCTGTATCCTCTTGAATACCAGGACCTGATAAGCGAGGCAAGCGCAAAGTACTCCATAGACCCCTATCTTGTGTGCGGGATCATCTATGTGGAGAGTAAGTTCGACCCATTTTCCGAATCCAAGGTAGGGGCAATCGGCCTCATGCAGGTTATGCCCAACACGGGGACCTGGATTGCAAAAAAACAAGGCAGAAAGTTCGATCCCGATAACCTTACGAGCCCGGAGATAAATATCGATATGGGCTGCTGGTACTTTAACTACCTGCGTTCGAAATACGGCGATGAAAAGCTTGCGCTTGCCGCATACAATTCCGGCTATAAAAACGTAGACCGCTGGTTAAAGCAAGCGGGCTCGGGAACCGTCGAGGACCTGGTGGCAAAGATCCCGTTCAAAGAAACGCGCATGTTTATCCGGCGTGTCGAGGCGGCGCGGGATATGTATGAAAAGGTATATCCAAA
>NZ_PFNG01000184.1:0-15237 GCF_002791875.1 Candidatus Aquicultor secundus
TACTAGGCCTTCTTTGCCGGGCAGTATCTCTACAAAGGCTCCAAAGCCGGTGGTTTTGGTAACGGTGCCCATGAATCGTTCACCGACCTTGGGCTCCTTGGTGAACATCTCAACCAGCTCGCGTGCGCGCTCGCCGGCCGGGCCATCGGTCGAGGCGATAAAGACCGTGCCGTCCTCTTCGATATCGATGGTAACGAAGTTGGCGCCGACCTCTTCGATGATACCCCGGATGTTTTTACCCTTAGGACCGATAAGGTCACCAATTTTATCTGACGGTATCTTAACCGTTATGATGCGCGGCGCGTACTTGGAAAGTTCGCTTCTCGGCCCCGGTAGAACCTGCGCGATCCTATCCAGGATATAAAGACGCGCATCGCGTGCCTGTGCGAGCGCTTTGCCAAGAATATCGCTTCCGACCCCCTCGACCTTCATATCCATCTGCAGGGCCGTAATTCCTTTGGCCGTACCGGCGACTTTAAAGTCCATGTCGCCCAGGGCGTCCTCCATGCCGAGGATATCGGTCAGGATGGCGATACGATCGCCCTCCTTGATGAGCCCCATTGCAATACCCGCAACCGGGGCTTTTATCGGAACCCCCGCATCCATAAGCGAAAGCGTGCTTCCGCAGACGCTTGCCATCGATGAAGAACCGTTGGATTCAAGAACTTCGGAAACGATTCGAATCGTGTATGGGAACTCGTCTTCCTTTGGGATAACCGGGAAGAGCGCCCGCTCGGCAAGCGCGCCGTGCCCGATCTCGCGCCGTTTTGGCCCGCGCAAGAACCCTATCTCACCCGTTGCGAACGGTGGGAAGTTATAGTGGTGCATATATCGTTTGGACTCTTCGATGCCAAGACCGTCGATCATCTGCTCTTCTCTTACGGTTCCGAGCGTGACGACCGACAGCGCCTGCGTTTGTCCCCGCGTAAAGAGACCCGAGCCGTGTGGCCGCGGGAGAACCCCGACCTTGATGAGGATCGGCCTGATTTCGTTTGTTTTGCGACCATCCGCCCTGATGCCCTCGTCAAGGACCATCTTACGCATCTCTTCTTTGCGTATTTTTGCCAGGATTTTCGAGACGTATTGTTCTTTGCCCTCGATAAGCGACTCGAGTTCTTCTATCGTCTCGTCCTCGATCATTTCCTCCTGGCGCTCGCGTGCAAGTTTCTCGGGGTTTTTAAGGGCTTCCCTAAGTTTGCCTGTTGCAAATTCGCGGATTTTTTCCTCTATCTGCTCGTAGGTCATGTCGGCAACAGGCAGTTTGATCTCTTTTTTAGAAGCCGGAATCACTTTTAAGTATGCTTCTTTAAAGTGTTCCTGGAAATCGCACAGCTCGATGATGGCCTTATGGGCCTCTGCGAGTGCCTGTACGGTATCCTCTTCGGTGACTTCCTTTGCGCCCGCCTCGACCATAAGGATGGCGTTGCGGTTGCCGGCGACTACCATGTCAAGATCGCTTTCCGCCAGTTCCTCGAAGGTGGGGTTGAACACGAAACGCCCGTCAACCCTGCCGATTCTGACACCGGCAACCGGCCCGTTAAAGGGCGCGTTTGCCAAAACGAGCGCCAAAGACGCACCGTTAAGCGCAATGATATCCGGCTGGTTTACTAAATCAACCGATAGGACGGTCGCTATAACCTGTATATCGTTGTAGAATCCCTTGGGAAACGACGGCCTTAGCGGCCTGTCGATCAGGCGCGCCGTAAGTGTAGCTTTTTCGCTCGGCCTGGTTTCCCTTTTGATAAAACCACCGGGGATCTTCCCGGCCGCGTACATCTTTTCTTCCACATCGACAGTCAGCGGGAGAAAATCCCGTCCCTCACTCGGCTCCTCTGCTACGACCGCTGTCACAAGTACCATCGTCTCGCCCAGCTGTACTGTGACGGCCCCATCGGCCTGTCTGGCCAAAAGCCCCGATTGAAACGTTATCGTCTTTCCGCCGATTTCAAACTCTTGCGTAACTACATCTCTGACTTGCACACCGTTTTGTGCGTTAGGCTCCATATAGTTGAGAACCTCCTAATGTTTCTCCGTATAGAATTTTGGGCAACCCGTGGGGCTGCCCATTTGGTTTCCCGTATTTAAGCCCTGAGGCCTAATTTTGATATTAGTGTTCTGTATCTCTCAATATCCTTGTTCTTCAAGTAATTGAGCAATCTTCTTCGCTGGCCGACCATCTGCAAAAGACCACGGCGGGAGTGGTGATCCTTCTTATGTTCTTTTAGGTGCCCAGTGAGGTCGCTAATTCTCTTGGTGAGGATTGCGACCTGGACTTCCGGTGAGCCCGTGTCGCTGTCATGCGTTTTATACTCTTCAATGATTACGGATTTGGCGTCTTTTTCCAAAGCCATGGTGTCACCTCCTTATTATAAAACCCCGCAAACCAAGTAGCCGTTGGTGAGTCGAGCAACTTAGTTAGCGGTTCTAAAAGTCTATTGGAATCTTAGCATAAAGTCTTGTGCTGCGTAAACGCTTTACTTGGATTTAGATGCAAGCGCTTCTTTCGCTTTTTGTATATCCCTTTGTATTTGCTGCTTCAATTCGTCTATAGTGTTGAAGGTTTTTTCATCCCTTAGTTTGTCGATAAGCTCGATATCAATTCTCTTACCGTAAATGTCTTTTTTAAAACCTAGGATATGGACGTGTATCTCAGGTTTGAGCAAATCGCCAAATGTCGGCGACCAGCCGATATCGATAACACACGGCTCGCGATCATCATCCACCCAGGCATATCCCGCATATACGCCCGCGCTTGGAAGCAGCTCTCCGTAGAGCGTCTCAACATTTGCCGTCGGGACGCCGATGACCGACCCCCCGCGCCCAAAGCCATGGACCACCTTTCCCCTGAACCTGGGGTAACGCCCGGTGAGTTCATGTGCGCCAAGAATGTCGCCCCGCTTCAGACGCTCTCTGACCTCGGTGCTGCTGATTACGATATCATCGGTTTTTATGTGCGGAACGCCTATGGCCTTAAGACCCTTGGGACCGCCGTATGAATCCAGGAACGCAACGTTACCGCGCCGGCCTTTTCCGAAGGAAAAATCCTCACCGACCACCACGTACTGGGCGTGCAATTTATCGAGAAGAACGTTGTCGATAAAGTCTTCGGCTGCCATATTCGCGAATTCCAAACTAAACGGGATAACAAGTAAATGATTTGCACCGAGTTCTCGGATATATTCGGCTTTAAGATCGGTTGCGGTCAGAAGGGGCGGCTGGCTCTCGGGGCGGACGATTGCCAGTGGATGCGGCTCAAACGTGACCACAACACTTACTCTGTGGATAATTCGCGCGAAATCGACGGCCATCTTGATTATTGTCTGATGACCGAGATGGACACCGTCAAAAACCCCGATGGTGACCGCCGATGGCCCCTCTATGTTTTGAATATTCTCTATTCCCCTGATAATCTCCACGTTCCTATCAAACCCCATTATTCGAACCTGCTATAAAATAATGATTAGAATCTTGTTATTTAATTTGTCATTCTGAGCGTTCTTTTCTGTCATTCTGAGCGTTAGCGAAGAATCTAGCAGGCACTTCTCATCCCTCGTCCTAGACATTCATCCCTGGCCCCCGGACCCTACTACGATTTCCGGCTTTACCTCGAACGTGGCCTCGTTCGTAACCTTGCCTAGGGCAAGCAAAACCCCGTTCTCGCTTTTAACGCGCACAAATTCGTCGCTCACGACAGCGTCAGGGTGTGCTTTTATACCTTTCGCATCAATTTTCTGCCCGTTTAATAGTAATCCTATCAGGCCGTTTTGTACAATAACCTGAGGCAAATGCGCCAGCGCGCCGTCCATGCTTATAAGCCGCGCTTCGATGGCTTCGCGGTTTGCCTCGTCGACGGTCAATGCTTGCGACACGGTGTAGACGCCGACGCGGGTGCGGCGAAGGCTCTCGAGTGTAGCCCCGGCTCCGAGGCGCGCCCCCATATCGTGGATGAGCGTTCGCACGTAGGTCCCCCCGGAACACAGCACGCGAAATACGGCATGGGCTTTTCCATCCGTTATAGAATAATCAAGAAGCACCAGTTCAAAGATAGTAACCTTTCGTTCGGGCCGCTCAATCTCTTTTCCTTGGCGCGCAAGCTTATACAGGGGCTTCCCACCGATTTTTATCGCGGATACCATTGGGGGAATTTGAGAGATCTCACCGGTAAATTCGGGCATAAGCCGCTTGAGTGCGTCTTTTGTGACCGGTGTGTTTGACTTTTCGATGATAGTACCGGTGATATCTTGCGTATCGGTAGCGATACCGAACACGGCCCCCGCGATGTATTCTTTGGGCTCAAGCTCAAGGAATCTGCCGATGCGGGTAGCGCGACCGAGAAGCAGTACCAAAACCCCGGTTGCCAAGGGGTCGAGTGTGCCGGTATGTCCGACCTTCTTCATGCCGGTTGCTTTGCGAATGATATCAACAATGTCGTGGGATGTCCGCCCGGAGGGCTTATCGATGACTAAAACGCCGTTCATCTCTCTGTTTTGCATATATTATCGTGTAGCCGATGCCGCTTTTTGAGCGAGCACCCGTGAAGATATCCACTTGACCGCTTCAGGGATGCTCATGTCAAGTGTGCCGCCGGCTGCGTTACGATGTCCTCCCCCGCCTGCTTCTCGCACAATAGTGCCCACATCGATGACACCTTTAGATCTCAGGCTTACCTTAAGCTTGCCATCAGGTGTTTCTTTAAATATACCTGCTACACTGGCTTCTTTCGCCGTTCTCAAATAATCGATGTAGGTCTCCGTATCCGACATCGAAATGTCCAGCTCTTTGAGGTCGCTATCTAATACGTATGAGTAGATAAACCCGCTCTGCTCGACGTGTTCCGCCCGCTCGAGAATTCGGGCAAGCAGTTTTAATGAAGCGAACGAGGTGTTTTCGTATATCTTTTCGAATATCGCGTTAGGAGACACCCCGTGGTCGACCAGGTCGGCCGCCGCCCGCAGGGTCTTCGCGGTCGTGTTTTGGTATTGGAACCTTCCCGTATCCGTCACTATTCCGGCATAGAGCAACGTTGCAATATCGGGGGTTATATCGGCTTCCATAACTTGTAGCAGGTCGTAAATAATCTCACACGTTGCGGCGGCGTCGAAATCAAGCAAGTTAATCGTGCCGAACCGTGAGTTATCGATGTGATGATCGATATTGATAACCGTTTTAAATACCGGAAGCTTCTCCTCTAACAGCCCCAGGCGATGCGCATTTGCGCAGTCGAGAGTCAGCAAAACGTCGGCTTCAATACATGAACTAAATGCCCGGATAGCATCAATTCCCGGCAACCAGGTATAATGGGCCGGGATTCTGATCTCCTCGCCCCAGGTGGCGCACACGGCCTTTCCCAGCCGCTTCAGATAGAGAGTCATAGCCAAGAGGCTTCCGAGGGCATCCCCGTCGGGCTGGACGTGTATCGTGATCGCGACCGAGTTCGCCTCTTTCAGTTTAGCTGCGATTTTCTTGAACTTATTACTTTCGTTGATCATTTTGTTTTTTTGTCTCGCTTCTCTTCATGTTTATGCAGTTTCCTTATGATCTTGTCTATTCTCCTCCCCGCTTCGATAGAGGGGTCGAATTCAAATTTCAGCTCTGGAAAATATTTCAACCGTATGCGTTTAGAAAGCTCTTTACGCAGGAACCCGCTTGAGCTTTGCAAGCCCTTCAACGTGCTTTCTTTTTGCTTCTTATTCCCCAGGACGCTTATAAAAACATGCGCAAACCTGAGGCCCGGTGTAACATCAACCCCTGTTATTGTAACAAAACCAATCCTCGGGTCCTTTATTTCTTTTTGGATTATTTCGCTGATTTCCTCTTTTATAAGCTCGCCCACTTTACGTGTTCTTGCGGTTTCCATAATACATCCTCCGGGTTAATCTATACGATTAAAACAGGGTCAGTCCAAAAATATGGTCTGACCCCGCTTGCTTTATTTATTCCGGTGAGAACATCGACACCTGTCTCTCACTAACGATAGCTTTATCCAGGTTCTCAATGTATCTGTCTATATGGTCGAGCACTTTTTTTGTTTGCTCGCCCTTCTCCGATACGTGGGCAATCCCGATGGTCACCCGCTGCCAGAGTTCATGGTTGCCGACTTCCGAGATAGAAACGTTATACTTGCTCTCGACTTTACCAATGATGCTCTTAACGATCTGTCTCTTGTCTTTAAGAGAATTTGCCGCAGGCAGGTACAACTCCATCCTGAGCAATCCCACTACCATGTTTATTCACCTAATTGACGTTCTCTCTCGACCAGTTTGTAGGTCTCGATGACGTCGCCCTCTTTGACATCCTGGAAGTTCTCAAGGCCTATACCGCATTCGAAACCTTCGCGGACGGTTTTAACATCGTCTTTAAACCTTCTAAGCGATATGATTCCGCCATCATATACTACCTGACCTTCCCTGACCAGTCGTACCCGGTCGTTCCGGTCGATTTCTCCGTTTGTGACATAGCACCCCGCTATGACGCCGAGCTTGGGAACTTTAAACAGCGCCCTGACTTCGGCCCGGCCGGTGTCGACTTCGTCGATAGCCGGCGACAGAAGACCCGACAGCGCGCTGGTAATATCCTCGACGACTTTGTAGATGATCCTGTAGGTACGTATATCGACGGATTCCTTCGTCGCCATCGCCGTTGCGTTGATATCAGGCCTTACGTTAAAGCCGATAACAATCGCATTGGATGCTGCGGCGAGCATTATGTCTGTCTCTGATATACCGCCAACGCCGGTATGAATAACCTGAATCTGTACCTCACTGGTATTTAGTTTGTACAGAGCGTCCTTCAACGCCTCGACCGAGCCTTGCGTATCCGCCTTGATGACCAGGTTAAGATCTTTAACCTCGCCCTCCTGAATCCTGCTGAATAGGTCTTCAAGCGTAATTCTGCGGCGTTGCTCTTGCGCGATCAAGCGGCGTTTGAGCGCCCGCTTTTCTGCGATACGGCGTGCCGTCTTCTCATCTTCGACGACTTTGAGTTCCTCGCCCCCCCGCGGAAGCGACGAGAGGCCGATTACCTCAACCGGCTGCGCCGGTGTAGCCTCGCGAACAGGATGACCCTTGTCATCGTTCATTGCCCGCACCTTGCCGTAAGCCGTGCCTGCGATAACCGCATCACCAACGCGAAGCGTACCGCGATTTATAAGGACAGTAGCGATCGGGCCCCGACCGCGATCGAGCTTTGCTTCGATAGTGATACCGCGCGCCGTTGCCTTAGGATTTGCTTTTAGCTCCTGGACATCGGCGACCAGCAGAATCATCTCGAGTAAGTCTCCGAGGTTGATCTGCTTCTTGGCGGACACATCGACAAAGATGGTCTCTCCGCCCCACTCCTCGGGAATCAGCTCGTATTTTGTGAGTTCCTGGCGCACCCTTGTGGGGTCCGCATTGGGTTTGTCTATCTTATTGACCGCGACTACAATCGGGACGCCTGCGGCTTTTGCGTGGTTTATCGCCTCAACGGTCTGCGGCATAACGCCGTCATCGGCCGCAACGACAAGCACTACGATGTCCGTGACATTCGCGCCTCGGGCTCGCATAGCCGTAAAGGCCTCGTGACCGGGTGTGTCGATAAACGTGATCTTGCGCCCGCCCAGAACCACCTGGTAGGCACCTATATGCTGCGTTATGCCGCCGGCCTCACCAGAGGTAACATCGGTTTTCCTGAGCGCATCGAGCAGGGATGTTTTACCGTGGTCGACGTGACCCATAACCGTAACGACCGGGGGTCGTGGTAAAAGGCTATCGCTATCTTCAACTATCTCTTCTTCAACATGCACTTCTTCGGGATTGTAGAACTTAACATTAAGTTCCATTTCATCCGCAAGAATTTCTATTGCCTCCGAACTCAACGACTGGCTGATTGTGACCAGCTCGCCGAGCTTAAGCAGCATTTTTATCAGCTCGTTCGGTTCTTTACCGACTAAGCTCGCAAATTCTTTTACCGTTGCGGCAAGAGGCACCTCGATTACGCGCTTGGGCTCCTCAACTGTTACCTGAGGTCTTCCGCTCTGCTTCTGAGGCGCAGCCGGCCTTGTCCCCGGTCTTCTCTGCGTCTGCGGTGTCTTTGCACCCGGTTTTGGCTTTGTATCGGCCTGCACGTTCGCCCCACCTTGCGCTTTTACACCGGTTTTGGCCGGCTGTGCCGGCTGAGACGGGCGCTCGGCTTGCGGCGCTCTTGGTGTCTCTGCAGCTTTTACCTGAGGAGCCGCCTTGGTCTGTGCCGCAACCGGAGCTTTTTCTGAAGCGGCTTTCGCACTGGCCTTGGCCGGTTTCGTAGTCGCCGTTTTCTTGGCTACCGTTTCCTTGTCCTGCACTGCTGCGCGTGGTGACGAACTGGCTTTCGGGGCACCGTCAAGTTTTCGTACCACCTCAGGATCAATAGAGGCGGCATGACTTTTAACTTCGATGCCTATTGTTTTTAGTTTGTCCATAAGCTCTGCACTGGAAATACCCATTTGCTTTGCCAGCTCATAAACTCTCATCCTATCACCACCTAATCTATTCGCCGGATGCCTTGATTAAGGCTTCCAGCTCTTCTTCTAATTTTTTAAGTTCCTCCGGACGTATCTCTACTTCCAGGGCTTTACTTAGTCGTTTACTCTTTATCGCTGCCTCAAGGCATTCCTTCCTCGGGCAGATATATGCCCCGCGTCCGTTAGCTTTTCCCGTAGGATCGACGATAATGTTTTTCTCGGGAGTCCTAACGATCCTGATTAACGCCTTTTTGGGCTTAATCTCACGGCATCCGGTGCAGGTTCTTTGCGGAAGTTTCTTAGCTTGCGCCAAGGTCATCTACTCCTCGTCTTCAAGTTTCTTGTGAACCCCACAATACTTGCTTCCCGGCCGCGCTTTATTAGAACAACGTTCGCCGGATGATTTTACCGCCTGGCAGATACAAGCCGCTGTACCGTCATCTTCGATATGGCCGCCGACCTCTAATATATGGGTCGTTTCCGCAACATCTTTTGCCTGGCTCTCGCTCTTTATATCGATCCTCCACCCGGTGAGCTTTGCGGCAAGTCGCGCGTTTTGACCTTCCTTGCCGATCGCAAGGGATAGCTGGTTATCAGGCACAACCACTGCAGCCGTGTGTTGTGCCTCGCTGATCTTGACGGCTTTGACCTTTGCCGGACTGAGCGCGTTGGCCACGAACTTAGCCGGGTCTTCGCTCCACTCAACGACATCGATCTTCTCCCCGCGAAGCTCGCTTACGACCATACGCACGCGCGAACCCTTAGGGCCAACGCAAGCGCCGACCGGATCGATGCTTGCTTCTCTGGACGCTACTGCGATCTTTGACCGGTATCCCGGCTCACGGGCAACGGATTTTATCTCGACGTAGCCATCGTAAATCTCCGGTACTTCCAGTTCAAACAAGCGCCGCAGCAGGCTCGGGTGGGTTCTCGATACGATAATCTGAGGTTCCTTGGTCGTGCGCCTGACCTCAACGATATATGTCTTTAAACGCATACCGTGGTCGTACCTCTCGGTTGGCACCTGCTCCGTTGGTGGCAGCAACGCCTCAACTCTTCCGAGGTTGACCAGCGTATAGCGCTGATCGCTCTGCTCGACGATGCCCGTGACGATATCGCCCTCACGGTCGATATATTCCTGGTACATCTTCTCACGCTCCGCTTCTCGGATGCGCTGCAGGATAACCTGCTTTGCCGTCTGCGCAGCGATTCTGCCGAAGTTCTCCGGCGTGATCTCCTCTTCAACAAGTTCGGGCTCTTCGCCTTCTTTCTCAATCCACTCCTGAGAAAACACGCTGATATTTCCGGTTTTCGGATCGATATTCACTCTAATATCGCTTGTGCCGGCGCCGTAGTTTCGTTTGTACGCTGACGCTAGAGCAGAACTGAGCGCCTCAAGCACCGTGTGTGGATCTATTTGCTTTTCGCGTTCAAGTTGCTTTAGAGCTTCAATCAACTCTCCGTTCACGTTATATAGCCCCTTTCAAAAAACTAAAACATAAGCTAAAACTCAAGCTGGAACTTAGGTCAACTTAAGTAAGCAAACCATAAGCTAGAGTTGTTAGCCGTTAGCTAAAACTCCAGTTCGACCTGAAGGCGCGCTTTTGCTACGTTATCGTAGTCGATCTCGAAGTTCTCGCCCTCGACTTCGATTACAAAGCCTTTATCGTCGGCTTCAAGCAACCGCCCCTTAAATTGCCTGCGTTTTCCAATCGGCTTCTCGGTTTTTACCGAAATATTCGAACCGACAAACCGCTTGAAATGCTCGGGCTTCTTTAACGGCCGCTCAATGCCGGGAGACGATACTTCCAGCGTATACTTCTGCGTAACAATCCCGGATTCATCCAGAATGGCCCCGACCGACTGGCTTATCTTAGCAAGCCTGTCCAGGCTTATGCCGTCTTCTTTCGAATCCACAAGAATACGAAGAACAAGCCCGATTGCTTCGCGTATGAGTTCCACATCAACTAACTCGAGGCTCTCACGCTCAATAACGGGCTCGATAAGCTGCTCAATCCTCTCGACCTTAGGATCACGCTTCATGAAAGCAGCACCCTCATAATTAAAAGAGTGGGTTTGTACCCACTCACTAAAATAATCTCTGCACTAAGTTCGGACTAATCATACCATAAGGCATAATGATGCGCAATTAGTTCGGCAACTAACTATCAGTTATCAACAACGGGCCGTTAGCAGGCATAATCTAATAATTAGATCTGGATAAACGAGAAGGATTAAAGATTCGCCCACTCTTCCTCATAGACAGATTTATTTAAAATGCCGACATACGGCAAGTTGCGATATTTTTGCCTGTAATCAAGCCCATAACCCACCACAAACACATCGGGAACATCAAATCCCTTGTACTTTATCGGCAGGTCCACTATTCTGCGGGCCGATTTATCGAGAAGCACGCATACGTCAAGGCCGGCCGGTTCGCGCGCCTTAAGGCTTCGCAACAAATAGCTTAATGTAAGACCGGTGTCTATAATGTCCTCAACAATCAACACATGGCGATCGTTAATGTTCTCTTCCAGGTCTTTTAAAACCCGCACGACGCCCGATGTATCTGTCGATGGCCCGTAGCTTGAGATTGCCATAAAATCGATGGTGACCGGGATCGAGATCGAGCGGACCAGGTCCGCCATAAAAATAACCCCACCCCGCAGGACGCTTACCATCACGAGGTCTTTGCCGGAATACTCATTGGAGATAATCCCGCCTAACTCATGAATCTTATACTTGATCTCCGCCTCGGTGATTAATACCTTTTCAATATCATCGTTTAACACTACGCACCCACGAATCGCTCAACCGCACCAACATCGACTACAGCACAAGTAACTTCTTTACAAACGAGGTAATCCGTACTTCAACAGAAGGTTCTTAAAGTCCTTCTGATAGAATATCTTTATCTGTATGTCGGGATAGAGTTCCCTTAGCTTTCTTACTTTCCGGTTTTTCTTGGTAACAAGCTTCTGGCTCATCGTCGTAAGCTCGATATACAAATCCAAATCGGGCAGATAAAAATCCGGCGAGAAGCTTTGTGTGACGTTGCCTTCCTTGTCCCATTCTATGGGAAACGTATTCGGCTCGTACTCCCACCGAACGCCGTAGAAATCGAGTATCCTCGCACACTGCTCCTCGCTTGGATGCGCAAACTCGATTCCTTTATATATGATTTTTCCGCTTTCGCTGCTCTCTTGGTTTTTGGTTTCTTCCGTCATGGTTTCGCTTGTCAACCTATAATGTTCCCAAAATGAGACATTTTTATATTGCATTATACCAACCACGCGCCGTCATAGCCACATAGAGCCGCGTGAGGCACCTGCATCTTTAGTATCCGATGTACGATGATAGGTATAGCGGGATGATTCTGTTAGAAGATCTACATTAAGCCGAGCTGCTCATACCCCGCAACAGGCATAAAACATGTGCGGTGTATAGGCGAGATACCGCACTCCTCAAGAGCACGAATATGCGGTTGCGTCCCGTATCCCTTATGCCGATCGAACCCATACGCCGGGTAGTCTTTATGATACTCGCGCATAATGCGGTCGCGCGTTACCTTTGCGATCACCGATGCCGCCGCTATCGAGAGCGACAGCCTGTCGCCTTTCACAATAGCAAGATGCGGGATTTCGAGGGTTTTTATATCGAACGCGTCGAGCAGCACATAGTCCGGCCCCGGCTCAAGCCCCAAAATCGCCCTCTCGAGCGACTGCAGATTCGCCCATTGGATACCGTGCGCGTCTATTTGATGATGCTCGATACGCGCCGCCTTCCATGCAACGGCCACATTGACTATCTTGCCATACAGGTCTTCTCGTTGTTCTGCGCTGAGTAGTTTGCTATCACGCAACCCGTGAATCTTTGCATTCTTT
Organism: Candidatus Aquicultor secundus; assembly: GCF_002791875.1. Lineage (NCBI taxonomy): Bacteria > Bacillati > Actinomycetota > Candidatus Aquicultoria > Candidatus Aquicultorales > Candidatus Aquicultoraceae > Candidatus Aquicultor > Candidatus Aquicultor secundus. Next base: position 12,364 of record NZ_PFNG01000184.1, read on the forward strand.
GGAAGGATGACCGCCGCCGCAACAATCGGTCCGGCAAGCGCCCCCCTGCCCGCCTCATCTGCCCCGGCTACTAAAGTAAAGCCCTGCTTGTGAATCGCTCTCTCGTACTTAGATAGTTCTTTCTGCCTCATATCCTCGGCCTCAAACCGCTTGATTTCGTTGTGGTAGGAAGTTACTATTCTCTGAACCCCCTGGCGGGGATCGTTTCCAAGCCGGGATACAAGACGGGCGCGCTCACTCGCTCCTGCCTGATCCAACATAGTCTTAATCTCGGCAATTGTGTACTTGGAGAAATCCATAGGAGACCAAATTAATGTAAATATATACAATACTGAAATAGAGTGAAAATTTAAAAGCTAATTCAACAGCGTCATATGGTCGAGCGGCCAATAGACCGTGAACGCCCGCCCTAAAATTGCGTTTTCGTCGAGCGGGCCGAATACGCGCGCATCCATCGAATTCGGTCTGTTATCCCCCATGACAAAGACGCGTCCCTTCGGGATTTTTTTCGCCGGAAAGTTGCTATAATCCCCCGGCATGGTCTTGTAGTCGCCCTGGGACGGCTTACCGTTTACATAAAGCCGGCCCTCTTTAACCTCGACGGTATCGCCTCCGGTGGCCACGATTCTCTTTATAAAGTCGCGGCCATCCCCGTTTGGTGCGATAAAGACGATGATGTCCCCCGGCTTTGGCTGAACAAACCGGTAGATAAACTTACTGACCAGAACCCTGTCGCCGGGAACAAGCGTGGGCTCCATCGAGCCCGAAGGAATGTAAAAAGGCTGTACTACCAGCCATTTTATTACAAAGGCTATTATTACAGCCGTTATTACCAGAACGGGCAGCTCTTTGAGAAACGAGACAAAAGAGTCCTTGCCCCGCGGTTCACTTTTTATTTCATTCGACTCACTAGAATCATTAGCTAACGAGTTCGCCAAGCCAATGCCCGAATCGGCACCGGCTTTCTCGCTATCGGACATATTTTCGCTCTCTTCCGCCACAAATATTAGTATCTCTTCTCTTTGATGCGGGCCTTTTTGCCGATTTTCTCTCTTAGATAGTAGAGCTTCGAGCGCCGTACTTTACCCCTTGAGAGAACCTCGATCTTTGCGATCTTTGGCGTATGAATCGGAAACGTCCTTTCGACGCCGATTCCAAAGGATATCTTGCGCACGGTAAATGTTTCCCTGACGCCGCCGTTCTGTTTCTTTAAGACGACTCCCTGGAACATCTGCGTTCTCTCTCGTCCGGCCTCAACAACCTTATAGTGAACCTTAACGGTATCCCCAGGGCCGAAGCTTGGTATATCATCTCTAAGCTGTGCTCTTTCAATGCTTTCTATGCGATTCATCGTATCCTCCTTCTTGGCATAACACTCAAATTATAGCGAAATCAACTTCGTATAGCAACCCCATAAAGAAGCTTTCAGCTTTCGGCACCCGGCAATCGGCAAAAAACCCAATACATGCGGTTGCTTCTTATTGTTCACCCGGTTCTTCTCGCAACTGTTCCAGCATCTTCAGATCCTGGTCCGATAGATGCGCTTTAGCAAGCAAATCAGGCCTTCTTAGCAAGGTTGCCTTGAGACGTTCCCTGCGGCGCCACTTGGCGATCTCCCCGTGGTGCCCCGAGAGCAGTACCTCCGGCACGCTCCACCCCATAAACTCGGGCGGCCTGGTATATTGAGGATACTCGAGTAGCCCTTCCTCAAAGCTCTCCTCGACAAGCGACTCCTCGGCACCCAACACACCCGGAATAAGCCGCGTAACCGCCTCGGTCAACGCCATCGCCGGTATCTCCCCGCCGGAAAGCACGAAATCACCAAGTGAAATCTCATCCGTTGCAACATGCTTATGAACCCGCTCGTCGATACCCTCGTATCGCCCGCACAGCATAATAATATGCTCTTCCCGCGCGAATTCTTCAACTAAATCTTGTTTAAGAATTCTACCACGCGGTGTAAATAGCACAATCCTGGCCTTTTGCCGGATTTGCTCAAGGCTCCCCGGCGCCCCGATATCAAGGACCGCTTTATAAAACGGGTCCGGCTTCATCACCATCCCGAACCCCCCGCCATAAGGTATGTCGTCTACCTGTCGATGCCGATCCACGGTCCAATCGCGCAGGTCGCGCACCTTAATATCAATAAGATGTTTTTCCTGAGCGATTCGCATCATGCTCTCGCTTAAAAAACCGGTAAAAAGAGGCGGAAAAATTGTTACGATATCGATCTTCATGCTTTGAATTCTCCAGTAAAAAATGCATGCCCGCAGCATGCGCCCTAGCGGTTCTGTAGAGCTTTCGATATGCCCTGCACGAAATTAAATGCCGGAACGTTTTGCATATAGACATCGTACTCGTGCCCGATGTTCTCTTCGCCGTGCCTGTCCTCTTCCCTGGACGCGGCAAAAAACGCCCCGCATGCGATTGCGCCAAGGGCCATAACCGCGATGTTAGCCATTAGCAGCGCTATACCCAACGTCGCCAGCATCCCGCTAAGGTGCACGGGATGCCTGATGATACCGTACACTCCCTGGGTCATAAATAACTGCGTACTACCCCATAGCGAAATTAGACTACTCATCTTGCGCTTTGATACAAACGCCCCAACCAGTAAGACAATCGAACCAACCAGCAAAGACAGGCCGATGGATTGCAAAGTCATGTTGAGGTTCTTCGCCATCCTCACGCGCAAGAACTGCCCGGCGAAATTGGCGACAATAAATATCTGAGCCGACAGCACGACAACCCCCGCCCCCAGGAGCGCCTCAAAGTAGAGCTTGTCTATCAGCGACTTAATAATCCAATAGACCAGGTAAATCGCAAGTATCCCAAAAACCGTTAATTCCAACATAGTAACCTAATTGTAGAATG